>JBKJJI010000163.1:0-11963 GCA_046598115.1 Acidimicrobiia bacterium
GCCCGCGACCTCGCCGTAGTACCACTGCTGGGTCCCGTCCTCGAGATCCCGGACCCGGGGTGCGTGCTCCCGGTACCGGTCGGGGACGTGCGCGTCGAACATGTCGGCAGGTTCGCAGATGTGGTCGTCGACGGAGACGAGGATGAGGTCGTCGGCCTGCATGCGGGCAGCGTAGGCCGGGGGCCGGTGGCGCGAGAATCGACCGTGACCCCGACCGATCCCGCGCCACCGGACGCGCTCCCGGAGGAGGTCCGGAGCTGGGTCTGTTCGGCCATCGGGCCGGGGAGCGAGCTCGTCCGGTCGCGGCAGCTCCCTGGTGCGAGCAGCTCGGCGGTCCACGCTGTCGACGTGCGGCGGCGCGGCGGTGGAACGATCCGGGCGGTCGTGCGCCGCTACGTGTTCCCGGAGGTGCTGGCGAGCGAACCTGACCCGGTCGAGCGGGAGGCGGCCGTGCTCACGCACCTCGAGCAGACCCCCCTCCCGGCGCCGCGGCTGCTGGGCACCGATCCCGCCGGCGACTGGTGCGACGCGCCGGCGCTGCTGATGACCCGTCTCCCCGGGAGCCCGAGGGGGCGGGCCTCCGACCTCGCGGCGTTGCTCGACGGACTCGCCGACCAGCTCCCGGTCGTCCACAGGGTCGCGATGCCGACAGACCCCTCGTTCCCGAGCTACCACCCGTACTACGACGATCGAGCTCCCGTCGTCCCGTCGTGGACGATACGACACGCCGGGTGGGAGCGGGCGATCGAGGTCCGCCGATTGGGGATCCCCAAATTCGTCCCCACGTTGATCCACCGCGACTACCACCCGGGCAACGTGCTCTGGGGTCGGGGCAGGATCACCGGCCTCGTCGACTGGGCATGGTCCTGCGTGGGACCGGCCCCGGTCGACGTGGCGCACTGCCGGGTGAACCTCGCCCTGCGGATCTCCTGCGATGCAGCCGACGCCTTCCTTCGGCGCTGCCGGTCCGTCGGCGTCGTCGACTCCTACGACCCGGCCTGGGACCTGATCGACGCCGTCGACCTCCTCCCCGATCTCGACGACTCCCGGGCCGCGCGCCGCCGACTCGACGAGTTCGTCGTCCGTGCGGTCGCGGCGAGCGGAGGGAATCTTCCGAGGTAGCGATGTCACACCCCACTGACAGCATGGTCCTCATGAGCATGACCGAACATACGTTCGACTCCCAACCAGGCCCGCCGGCCGGGCGCCGCGAGCTCGAAGCCGTCGTCACTACCCTCCAGGACGTCGTGGGGCGCCTCGACCCCGCGCTGCTCTCGGGGCGCGATGCCGCCGCGCTCACGACCACAGCCGCCCTCGGCGAGCGCTTCTGTGCCGCCGCGAAGGCGCGTCTGGCGAAGCGGGCTGAAGAGACGGGGGCGTGGCGGGGCGGGCGGGCGATGTCGGTCGAGCAATGGCTCGCCCAGACGTCGGGTTGCTCCGAAGGCGCCGCCCGCGAAGCGCTCGTCACCGCCCAGCGGTTGGAGCACCTCCCCACCACCGCCGCGCAGGTCCTCTCCGGGGCGCTCTCCATCGCCCAGGCCGCCCAGGTGAGCGCCGGCGCCGCCACCGACCCGGGCGCCGAGGCGCACCTCCTCCGGACAGCAGCACGGTCGGGTATGCCGGGCTTGCGCGCCGAGAAGGAACGCGTCATCGCCGCCGCCACGGACGAGGACACTGCCGCGCGGCTCGCGCACCGGGAACGCCATCTCCGCACCTGGAACCGCGGTGCCGCTACCCACGGCACCTTCTCCGGACCCACCGCCGAGGTGGCCGACCTCCTCGACGCGCTCGAGCCCCTCACCAGGAAGCGCTTCGAGGCGGCACGCTCCGCCGGCACCGAGCACCACGAATCGCTCGACGCCTACCGCTTCGACGCCCTCCTCGACCTCGCCCGCACACCACCCGGGGAGGTGACCACCCCTCCGCCGAAGCACGTGGCGCGCGTGCGGGTGGATCTCCCCGCGCTCCTCCGGGGCCACACTGAAGCGGGCGAGACCTGCGAGATCCCGGGCGTCGGACCCGTCCCGGTGTCGCATGCGCGCGAAGTGCTCTCGCACGGCCTGCTCCAGCTCGTGATCACCGACGGCGTCGACGTGCAGACCGTCGTCACCACGACTCGCCACGTACCGGAGTCGCTGAAGATCGCCATCGGCGAACGAGATCCATGCTGCAAGATCCGTGGCTGCGACGGCACCCGCAACCTCCATCGCCACCACATCGACGAGTACGCGACATCGCGGCGCACCAGCTACGCGATCCTCGGCAATCTCTGCCCACCGCACCACGACCTCGTCCACCACGGAGGCCACCGCATCGAGATCCTCGACGACGGCACCTGGGCCCTGCGCGCCCCACCAGGGGAGGCGGCGGCCTGACGCTCGGCCGCGGCCAGGGGGCGAACCCGGTCAGCCCACTCGACGGAGTGTGTTGTGATCGGTGTGCGCGAACGGCTCGTCCATCTCGGCCATTGGCATCGTGGTCTCGTCGTACGACCACGTGTCGTCGTCGTTGATGACGATCGTCACGGTGTAGCTGGTCGTGGATGCGTTCTTCGTGAGGTCCTTGTGCTCGCCGATCGAGTAGTTCGGGTCGCCGGGTGTCGCCGACAGGGTGAACGACTTGGCGTCGGCGTCCGCCGTCCCGCCTGCGAGGACCGTGATGCCCCGCGGGATCACGAAGCCGCGCAGCGTATCGCCGGCACACTCCTGGCCACGCGGTCGTCGCTCTGCCCGAACGGTGTCGTGGCGCGCTCAGCCGGCCGACGGCCCCGGAGCGCCCGAGTCGCGCGTCAAGCGCTGGGCGACCAGGATCGGTACGAAGGTCATGAGCACGACCACCATCGCGACGACGTTCGTCTTGGGCCGGTCCCGCGGCCGGAAGAGGCTGTTGAAGATCCAGATCGGGAGCGTCTGCTCGCTCCCGGCGGTGAACAGGGTGACGATCACCTCGTCGAACGAGAGTGCGAACGCGAGCATGCCGGCAGCGAGCAGCGCGGTTCGGACGCTCGGGAGCACGACGTACCAGAAGGTCTGGAACCCGGAGGCGCCGAGGTCCATCGACGCCTCGACGATGGAGCCCGACGTCCGGCGCAGGCGAGCGACGACGTTGTTGTAGACGACGACGACGCAGAACGTGGCGTGGCCGACCACGATCGTCCACATACTCAGATCCAGGCCCGCGAGCTGGAACGACGACTTGAGCGCGATCCCGGTGATGATGCCGGGGAGGGCCAATGGGAGCACCACGAGCAGCGACACCGCCTCGCGTCCGAAGAACTTCGTGCGGACGACCGCCGCTGCAGCCAGGGACCCGAGCACGAGTGCGATCGCGGTCGCGATGAAGCCTGTGCGCACCGACAGCCACAGTGCATCGCGGATGTTCTGGTCGTCCCACGCGACGCCGAACCACCGGGTGGTGAGACCGGGCGGAGGGAACGTGAAACCCGCGGTCTGGTCGTTGAACGCGTACAAGAAGATCAGCGCGATCGGGAAGTGGAGGAAGATCACCACCAGCCACGTGGCCGTCTTCAGACCGATTTGGCGCTCGCGCAGACGGGAGATCGAGGCGGCCATCGACGTCATCACAAGGCCTCGAACGCGCCGAGGCGGCGCGCGATGAGCAGATACACGCCCATGATCACGATCGGGACGACCGTGAAGGCAGCGGCGAGCGGAAGGTTCCCCGAAGCGCCTTGGTAGGTGTAGATCGCGAGGCCGATCGAGAACCGGGAGTCGCCGATGACCTGGGGGACGATGTAGTCGCCGAGGGTCAGAGAGAAGGTGAACAGCGAGCCTGCGACGACGCCGGGGAGGGCGAGCGGCCAGATCACCTTGCGAAAGGTCGTTCCGGGTTTGGCCCCGAGGTCGCCCGACGCATCGAGGTAGGAACGCGGAACGCGCTCGAGGGCGGCCTCGATCGGCAGGATCATGTAGGGCAGCCAGATGTAGGTGAACACCATGAGCTGTCCTACGCGCGAGGTCGAAAGGCTCGGGCCACCCCACGAGGGGATGTCGAGGAGCGCGTCGATCACGAACCCGAGGTGGAGCTGGTCCGCGAACCACTGGATCACACCGTCCTTCGCGAGGATCAGCTTCCAGCTGTAGACCCGCACGAGGTAGCTCGACCACAGCGGGACGAGCACCGCGATGAACAGCACGGTCTTGAGCGTGGGCCGCGCGTAGTGCGCCATGAAGTACGCGATGGGGTAGGCGAGGATCGCGCACAGCACGGTCGTGGCCGCGGCCATCGTGACCGTACGGCCGACGATGTCGCGATTGGAGGCCGAGTTCAGGCTCTCCCACGTGTGCAGCGTGAATTCCCGAATGACGGTGCCGGAGAAGTCGTCGAGCCGGTAGAAGCTCTGGACGAGCAGGCCACCGAGCGACCCGAGGTACACGACGCCGAGCCAGATGAGCGGCGGCGCCAGCATCAGCGCCAGCTTGAGCCGCGGATGTCGGTGGAAGAACGCAGAGATCCGATGCGCGCGCCCGAGCCGCAGCCCGCGCGACGCCGCTGGCGTCGCGGGCGGCTTCGCGGATGGTGGCGTGGTGGTGACCGGACTCGTCATGGGCGCGGGCGATCACGGGAGGTGCCGGATGGGGCTGCTCGCCCCATCCGGCACGTCACCCGTTGGATCGTGGATGTCCTACCGTCCGCCGATGACGCCGACGTAGGCCGTCACCCACTCCTGGTACGGGATGCAGTCCTTGCCCTTGCCGAAGCAGTCGGCTTGGGGTGTCTTCCAGAAGCTGATCTGGTCGAAGTTCTCGATGCCGTTGGTCGCACAGCCATCGGGACCTAGGAGCTCGTTCCCGTTACAGGCTGCGGGGACCGCAGGTACCGAACCGAACCACGACGCCAGGTCACCCTGCACCTGCTTCGTGATGGAATGCTCCATCCACAGCTTGGCGCACTTCGGGTTCGGCGCGTTCGACGCCATCATCGTCGTGTCGGCCCAACCGGTCGCGCCCTCTTCGGGGATCGTGCTCGCGATCGGCTGTCCGTCGGCTTGGAGCAGGTTCACCTGGAACGGCCACGTGCTGCTCGCGACGTAGCCCTCGTTGGTGAAGTCCTCCATCTGCAATGTCACGTCGTGCCAGTACCGACCGACCAGGTCGCGCTGCTGGCGCAGCAGTTCGAGTGCTGCGTCGAACTGCTCCTTGTTCAGCGCGTACGGGTCCTCGATGCCGAGGCTCGGCTCGTGGGCCTTCAGGTACAGGGCCGCGTCGGCGACGTAGATGCCGCCGTCGTACGCCTGGACCCGACCGCTGTTCGACTGACCATCGGGCAGCGTCTGCTCCTCGAAGACGACGCTCCACGATGTGGGTGCCGTCGGGAACACGTCGGTGTTGTACATGAGTACGTTGGAGCCCCACTGGTACGGGACGCCGTAGTGCTTGCCCTTCACCGTGTGCCACGGAGCGTTCTGCAGCCGCTTGTCGACTGTCTTGTAGCCCTTGATCTTCTTGACGTCGACGGGCTGGACCGTCTTGCCGGCGATGAGCCGCATGCTCGCGTCGCCAGAGGCGGTCACGAGGTCGTACTCGTCGCTGGTGGTCATGAGCGCCACCATCTCGTCGGAGGTACCGGCCGTCTTGACCGAGACTTCGCACCCGGTGTCCTTCTCGAACTTGGACACCCAGTCGTAGGCCTCGTCGGTCGAGCCGTCCTCGATGTATCCGGGCCAGGCGACGATCGTGACCTCGCCCTCCCCCTTGCCCTGCGCCCCGGCGACGCCCGTCATGAACGCGCCGAAGATCACCACCGCGCCCAAGAGCGCGGCAATACGTGTATGTCTCCTCACTTCACTTCCCCCTGTACTGAACCGTGATGGTTCGTTGCGGTCGTGCCATCCGACTCCGCGACCAACGGCCGCGCGGACGCACGCTTCCAGACGACGCGCACCGACCGCCCTTTGGCGGCCGATGCCTGCGTCGACGACGTGTCGAGGTTCTGCTCGACGACCGTGAGGTCGTCGCCTCCCTCGAGCGCGATGAGATACCGAGTGTGCGCACCGAGGTAGACGACGTCGCGCACGGTCCCGTCGAATCCGACCTCGTCGGCACCGACGGCGGCCTGTGGCTCCTCGAGGCGGATCTTCTCCGGCCGAAGCGTGAACGCTTGGTCGGCCGCGCCCCCGGCCATCACCGCGAGCTCCCCCCGCAATACGTTCGAGACGCCGACGAAACCGGCGACGAACGCGCTCACCGGGTTCTCGTAGACGTCGGCGGGCGTCCCGATCTGGGCGATCCGGCCCTCGTGGAACACCGCGAGGCGGTCACTCATGGTGAGGGCCTCCTCTTGGTCGTGGGTCACGTAGATGAAAGTGATGCCGACCTCACGCTGGATCGACTTGAGCTCGACCTGCATCGCTTGGCGAAGCTTCAGGTCGAGCGCGCCGAGTGGCTCGTCCAGGAGCAGGAGCTCGGGCCGGTTCACGAGCGCGCGAGCCAGCGCGACGCGCTGACGTTGACCACCCGAGAGTTGGGCCGGGCGGCGGTCGGCCAACCCGTCGAGGTGCACCATGGCGATCGCGTCGTCGACCCGGGCGTCGCGCTCGGCGCGGGGCACCCGCTTGACCCGCAAGCCATACGCGATGTTCTGACGCACCGACATGTGCGGGAAGAGCGCGTAGTCCTGGAACACCGTGTTCACATCGCGCTCGTACGGCGCCCGGCCGGTGACGTCCTGCCCCGCGAGCAGGACTCGGCCGGCGGTCGGGCGTTCGAACCCGGCGATCAGGCGCAGGCAGGTCGTCTTCCCCGAGCCCGACGGCCCCAGGAGGGAGAAGAACTCGCCCTCGGCGATCTCGAGATCGACGTCGTCGACGGCGTGGACCTTGCCGAACCGCTTGGCGAGCCGCTCCAGGCGGACGGCGGGCGCGTTGGCCGAGCGCGAGGACGCCTCCGCCACGTCACTCGTCGCCGTCGACTCCACCAGTCCCCCAACTGAATCCGTCGGCCTCGCGGCCGTCGGGCACGATACACGCGCCGGAAGTGCGGGGAAACGCCGGAAACGGTCGCCGCAGGAGCATTGGTCGAACCATCCCCGTTGCGACCAGGATGCGGGCGTGGCTTCCGGATCCCCGAACATCCTCCTCGTCATGGCCGACCAGCACCGCGCCGACGTCATGGGGTGCGCGGGCGACGCGACCGTCCACTCGCCGAACCTCGACCGGCTCGCCTCCGAGGGCGTGCGGTTCGCCCGCACGAGCTGCCAGGGTCCGCTCTGCATGCCGGCGCGGGCCTCCTTCCTCACCGAGCGGTACGTCCGCGACCACGGCGTGTACACGAACTGGGCCGAAGTCGCGCCGGGCACGCCGACCTATCTGCACGCGCTGCGCGAGGCCGGATACCACACTGCGCAGATCGGCAAGGCCCACCTCACCCGCGACGACGTCGGCGACCCGCGGCACGTCGACGAGCTGGCCGACCGGCTGGTCGAGCGGGGCTTCGCCGAGGTCGTCGAGACCGGCGACAAGTTCTCGATCGATCCACCGAACGCTTACATCGACCACCTCCGCGATCGAGGACTCCTCGACGCGTACGCCCGACACATCGCCGACCGCAGCTACCAGGGGACCGAGGGGAAGGGGCGCGACGCGACGAAGCGGGTCCCGATGTGGGACGCGACCCCCTCACCGCTGCCCCTCGACGACTACATCGACACCTGGAACGGCAACCTCGCGGCGAGCTGGCTGGAGGGGTACGAGCGCGACGAGCCGTTCTTCGCGTTCGTCGGCTTCCCGGGGCCACACGATCCCTGGGACGCACCGCGGGCCGCGATCGAGACCTTCGTCGACGGCGACGTGACCATGCCGGCGTCGACCCGCCGCCCCGACCTCGAGGGCACCGGCAGCTACGGCAAGCTGCTCGGCGCGTTCCTCGGGCTCTCCGACACGGAGACGATGTCGGACGCCGCGATCCAAGGGATGCGCCGCGCCTACGCCGCGAACGTGTCGGTGATCGACGACGCGCTCGGACGCCTCCTCGGCATCCTCGAAGCACGCGGGATCCTCGACGACACCTGGGTGATCTACACCAGCGACCATGGCGAGATGGGCGGGGACCACGGCCTCATGTCGAAGTGCGTGCTCTACGAGCCGTCGGTGCGAGTGCCGCTGATCATCCGGCCACCGGGCGGCTGCACTCCCCGTGTCGTCGCCGACCTCGTCGAGCACCTCGACGTGCCGGCGAGCGTGCGAGCGATCGCAGGTGGGCCGCCGATCGTCGGAAGCGACGGCCGTTCGCTGCTGGGGTACTTCGATGGCTCGGACCCCGAGCCACGGACGGTGTCGGTCAGCGAGAACTGGGGATTCGCCGCGTTCGAGACCGACCGCTATAAGCTCGTCGTCGACGAGGACGCCGGCACGCCTTGTCAGCTGTTCGACCTGCAGGACGACCCGAACGAGGACGAGAACCTCGTCGCCGACGCGTCCCACGCAGGCGTGCTCGAGGAGTTGATGGGCTCGCACGTCCGACAGTTCCTCGCGACTGCACCGGCGCGCCCGCACACGAGCGTCTTCACCGGCTGATCATCGAGCGTCTTCACCGGCTGATCATCGCGGTCGGACGAACCAGCCCGGAGGGGGCTCGCCGCCGACCGCGTCGAGGTAGAGCGGGAACGCCCGCTCTACCTTGGCGATCTCATCGCGTGCCAGCTCCGTCTTGTAGCGCTCGGGACGCGCGACGTTCTGCTGCGTGAAGCGGCCCCCCACGACGGCCCAGATCTCGGCGGGATCGACCGGGAGGCCGAGATCCTGGGCGATCATCAAAGGCCCGACCGTGGGGTCGAAGGCGAAGTCTTCGTACTTCAGCTTGAGTGACGGGAACGATCCCCACTCCCGCAGGTGTGGGAGCTGCCTGCCCAGTGCCGCGATCGCGTCGTCGAGCTCCCACAGCGTCGCGAATGACCGGGAACCGATCCGTCGGGAATGCCTTCCCTGGTCGAGCATCGAGAGAACGGCGTCGCGCGGATCCCGGTACACCACTTGGATCTTGAGGTGCCCGGTGTCGATCAGATCAAGCACCAGCTCGGGCGTGAGATCGGGTCGAGCGTGCGTCTTGACGACGACCCTCGCTGCTCGTGCTGCGGCGACGAGTCCACGCAACCGATCGTCGGTCCAAGTTCTGATGAAGTTGATGTGCGACCCCTCGCCGACGAGGCCATCGTCGAGTCGGTCCTGCGGAAATCCGTTGCTCTCGAGAATGGCGCGCGTCATCTCGAACGCGAGCGTGCTCCCCGACTTCGTGATGCCGTAGCTGATGATGATCATCGCTCAGGAAGGAACGCGCGGGCCGCGCGAGCGTACGTCACCGGAGCCCCTCGCACCCACTCCTCGGAGATCATGGCTCCGGACACGCGACTGAAGTCGCGACGCTCGTCCTCCCACCACAGGTGGGCCATCAGATGCATCGCAACGACGCCGTCGAGGTTCGGCTCACATCCTTCCAGGAGCCGGGCCAGGCCGGACGGCGTCGGCTCGTACTCGTGGAAGGTACGTCGCGGTTCGACGTGGACGTCATCCGGCGACCGCGCAGCAAGGTCGTGCGCGAGGAAGCAGCTGTGGTTCGCCCAGCTCCCGTCGAGCGCAGCCGGGATCTCGGCCCGCCACTGCGCGAGGAACGGTGACCCGCGTGTTGCCATCAGAACCGCGTTCGACAGCGCAGGGCGCGACTCGCCCGTGCTCGGATCCACCTGGTCGGCTTCGCGTCCGATCACGAACGACTCGTTCCACAGTGCGTCAGGAACCTTCCCCACGAAGAGCGTGTCGATGTCGGCGTAGAGCCCTCCGTGCTCCGCGAGGGCCTCGAGACGCACGAAGTCCGCGTGATGGGCGTAGGAGTATCGGGCAACGAGCGGATCCTCGTAGCCCACCGCGCGCACGGCATCGACGGGCTCCACGTGCTCAACGTGGATCATCGACCCGATCAGGTTCCAGTACGGGCCGAATGGAAGGTGATGACAGTGGAGGTAGACCACGGTCGGCTCCACCATCTCGAGGCACGATCGGATCGCTAGGTAGTGCACGAGATGCAACGGCTCCGGCTCTCCGCGGAGTCCGAACACGAAGTGCGCGATCCGCGGGATCTTCGTGGCCGCGTCCTGAGTTTGCGGAGCCGGGGCCGTCGAGAAGCGGAACCGGCCGCTCTCCTGGAGTGGTACCGCCTCGAGCTGGTACGGCTCGACGAACGTGTTGTACCCGGGCCCGTTGTCACCGTAGAAGTGCACCGCCGAGGTCGGCGGCCGATGCCGACGACGCTCGAGTGCTCGGCGATGCGCCTCGTACTCCTCGTAGTGCGACGCCCTCTCGATGTTCTGCACGAGGAACCGGCCATGATCGACAGTCGCGAGATGTTGGTGTTCCGGTTGCGCGAGGTACGCGAGCATCGCCGCCTGGTCACTCACCCGCCCGAACTCGACCCAGTCGACGAGCTCGTATCCTTCGACGAGCGCGTCGAGGATCACGCCGGCTTCGCCGACGTAGGCACCCGCACAGCCGCACCGCCAGATCGGGTCGGGAACGTCGAACATGTAGCGCCGTGGCCCTGGCTCTGCACTGAGGACGAGCCGGCGGCGATACGCGTGAAAGCGATCGAGCGTGGCTGCGGGGCCGTCGCACACGAATCCATCGGCTGCATCGAGATAGAAGACGAGTCGATCCCGGGGTACTCCGGTCAGGTAGTCGACGAGGACCCTGAGCTTCGTAACGTGCGGGACATAGGGCTCGGCGATGTCACGACCGAGGAGCTCGTAGCGGTACCCGTGCCGCTCGGCCATCTCGATCCAGTTGTCGTACTGCGGTCGGTCGTCACCGACCCCCACCCCCACGAGGACCAGCTCGCCGGCTCGGGCGCTCCGACCACGGGGCCGCCACCGTCGCGCACTGTGTTCGCGACGCGAGGTCGCAACCCCCGGCGCCGCGGTGCGGAGCTCCGGCACGACATCGAGAAACGTCGCCGCGACGCGTGCAGGCGCGAAATTGCCGAGGACACGCGCTCGAAGCGGGGCCGCCCTCCGACGCGCAGCCCTGATGTCGCCGGCGACCTCGCGCATGAGCTCCACGGCATGCTCGCGGCGAGGGACCGCCCACCGTTGATCGGGACTGTACGAGCGTGGCTGCCAGTGCTGTACCGGCCGGACGTCGTAGTCGACCAGGAACGAGGAGTCCCCGTCGAGGAAGTCGAGCTGCCCGCCCCATCCGGTCATCACGACCGGGTTTCCGTACGCCGCCGCGTCGAACGCGCCGAAACCCCAGCCCTCGCCGTGCGAGAGGGAGACGTAGCAGTCACCGCGCGCGTGGAGGCCGGCGATCTGTGGGGGATCCCAATCGTCGACCTCGAGTCGAACGAACGCGGGGCGAGGGAACTCGCGCACGATGCGCGCGACCTCGAGCATGGTCGTGCCGCTGATAGCCGAGTCCCTGCCCCACCGATCCGAAACCGGGTACTGCGCGTTGGGAGAGGTCTTGACCACCAACGCGACCGGGTCCTCGGCGGTGAAAGCCTCGAGGTAGGCGCGAATCACCTCACTGGGCACCTTGCGCTGATCCCACCGACCGATCGTGTAGAAGACGACTCGGTCGTGCGGGAGTCCGAGCGGCTCGCCGAGATCGCCGGGCACCGGGTCGCACGCGACGTGTGGCACGACGACCACCGGCGCCGTGACCCCACTCGCGATGAACACCTCGCGGTTCCACTCGGTGGGGACGACGACGCGATCCACGGCGTTGAGGAGCTTCGGCCAGTGCTCAGGGATGCGGTCGGTCTCCCATACGGTGTGCGAGATCAGCGGACCATTTCGGAGAACCCGGCGAAGGGCGGGGAGGTGCTCGGGGACGAGATGAGCGACGGTCGGAGCATTCCGACGTGCACGTTCGTTCGACGATGGCTCTCGACTGTGCGCACGGGCGTGCGCCGTGCGGTCGCCCGGGTCCATCGTCGACCATCCGAGGTACTCGAGCG
>JBKJJI010000127.1:0-3323 GCA_046598115.1 Acidimicrobiia bacterium
CTCGAAGAACTTCTTCGCGCTCGGGCTCGTGTCGTGGATGTACACGCGCCCCGTCGAACAGACCGTCGAGTGGATCGAGGAGAAGTTCGCGAACCGGGAGATGGTCCAGGCCGCGAACCTCGCGGCGTTCAAGGCCGGGTACAACTTCGGCGAGACCGCCGAGCTGTTCGACCATCCCTACGAGATCGCGCCGGCGCGTCTCGCTCCCGGCAAGTACCGCAACATCACCGGGAACGTGGCGCTGTCCTACGGGCTGCTCGCGGCGTCGCAGGCCAGCAAGCTCCCCATCTGCTATGCGTCCTACCCGATCACCCCGGCGTCCGACATCCTCCACGAGCTGTCGCGGCACAAGAACTTTGGGGTCCGCACCCTCCAGGCCGAGGACGAGATCGCCGCGATCGGCGTCGCCATCGGTGGGGCGTTCGCCGGCCAGCTCGGGGTGACCGCCACGAGCGGGCCCGGGGTCGACCTCAAGTCGGAGGCGCTTGGTCTGGCCATCAGCCTCGAGCTGCCGCTCGTGCTCATCGACGTCCAGCGCGGTGGCCCATCCACGGGGCTGCCCACGAAGACCGAGCAGGCCGATCTCCTCCTGGCGATGTACGGGCGTCACGGCGAGGCGCCGCTGCCGATCGTCGCCGCGCAGTCGGCGAGCGACTGCTTCGACGCCGCGTTCGAGGCCGCCCGTCTCGCGCTGAAGTACCGGACGCCGGTGATCCTCCTCACCGACGGGTATCTCGCCAACGGCGCCGAGCCCTGGCTCCTCCCCGACGTCGAGGCCCTCCCGGACATCTCCGTCCCGTTCGCGACCGAGATGAACCACACCGACGCCGACGGGAACCCCGAGTACTGGCCCTACCTGCGTGACGAGGAGACGCTCGCGCGTCCCTGGGCGATTCCCGGGACGCCCGGGCTCGCCCACCGCATCGGCGGCATCGAGAAGGAAGACGGCTCCGGAAACGTCAACTACGACCCCCTCAACCACGAGCACATGGTCCACCTGCGAGCGCGCAAGATCGCAGGGATCGCCCACGACATCCCGGCGGTCGAGGTCGACGACCCCGAGGACGCCGAGCTGCTCGTGCTCGGGTGGGGGAGCACGTGGGGCGTCGCGCTGCAGGCCGTGCGCCAGGCGCGCGACCGCGGGATGCAGGTGGCGCACGCACATCTGCGTCACCTCAACCCGTTCCCGGTGAACCTCGGTGAGGTGTTGGGGCGCTACCAACGGGTGCTGATCCCCGAGATGAACCTCGGCCAGCTCTCGCGACTGGTGCGTGCCGAGTTCCTCGTCGACGCCCGGAGCCTCACCAAGGTTCAGGGCCTGCCGTTCCGCGCCTCGGAGGTCGAGGCGGCGATCGAGGAGATGGTGAAGTGAGCGACGCATCGGGTGGGACGGCTGTCAGCCTGACCCGCAAGGACTTCCAGACCGACCAGGAGGTGCGCTGGTGCCCGGGGTGCGGCGACTACTCCATCCTCGCGGCGGTGCAGCTGCTCTTCGCCGAGATGGGACTCGCGACCGAGAACCAGGTGTTCGTGTCGGGCATCGGCTGTGCGGCGCGCTTCCCGTACTACATGAACGTCTACGGCCTGCACAGCATCCACGGACGAGCGCCGGCGATCGCGACGGGCGTCGCGCTCGCGCGCCCGGATCTCGACGTCTGGGTCGTCGGTGGCGACGGCGACATGCTGTCGATCGGTGGCAATCACTTGATCCACGCGCTGCGTCGGAACGTCAACCTCAACATCTTGATGTTCAACAGCGAGATCTACGGGCTGACCAAGGGGCAGTACCCGCCGACGAGCGAGGTCGGCAAGGTGACGAAGTCGTCGCCCTTCGGGTCGCTCGACCAGCCGTTCAACCCGTTGTCGCTCGCGCTGGGCGCCGAGGCCACGTTCGTCGCCCGGACCCACGACATGGACCGCAAGCACATGACGAACGCGATGCGCCGGGGGTACGAGCACCAAGGTGCGTCCTTCGTCGAGGTGTACCAGAACTGCAATGTCTTCAACGACGGAGCGTTCGGTGCGGTCACGGCCAAGGACGCACGCGCCGACATGATCATCGACCTGCACCACGGTGAGCCGATCACGTTCGGTGCGGAGTCCCAGCACGGCGTCGTGCTCAACGCGTTCGGCGAGTGCGAGATCGTGGCGGTTGCCGACGTCGACGAGTCGTCGCTCGTGGTGCACGACGAGCACCGCAACGACCCGTCGCTGGCGTTCGCGCTCGCCCGGCTCGCGTCGGGGCCGACGATGCCCACGCCGATGGGCGTGCTGCGCGACGTCGAGCGACCGGTCTACGAGGTCGAGGTCCAGCGGCAGATGGCGACCGCGTCCGAGCGTCAAGGGCCAGGCGACCTCGCTGCACTGCTGTCGTCCGGCGCCACGTGGGAAGTCGTCTGAGCGGGTTCTTTCGGCCCTGATCGCCCGACGCGCCTGAAGGTCGGCGCCCTCGAAGGTGGGTGACGCTCAGCCCTCGTCAAGCAGCCGGAACACCATCCCCGTGCGCGGCTTGGGGGCGAAGAAGGTCGTCTTCTCGGGCATCCGCTCGCCGGCATCGGCGGCGGCACGGATGTCGGCGACCGTGACGCCGCGTAGCAGGATCGCCATGTCGCCGGTGCCGTCGCGCACCAGCGCCGCGACGTCGTGGGCGTCGTCGCGGTACGCGAGCTTCGCATCGCCGAGTGCGGGTCGCACCGCGACGTCGAAGCGGGCGGCATCGACCGTGCGGAGGCACGCGGGGAGTGCTGCAAGCGCGTCGCCGACCTCCTCGGTTCGAGGCGCCAGGGTGGCGAGGCCCGCGCCGTCGACGAGGCCGAGCACACCGTCGGCCTGCATCGTCCACAGCAGCGCGTCCACCCCCGCCTCGGTGTTCGGGCCGCACGCGACGACCTCGCAGGTGGGTGTGAGGGCCGCGCGTGGGTCGCTGGGCGCGTCGTGCACCAGCCGGTGGATCGGATGGACCGCGAGCTGATCCTCGGTGAGCTCGACGACGAGCGTCATGATCTGGTCGACCCCCGGCGACCCGGGCGCCTCACCCCGGTAGTTGCACGCGGTCTCGAACCGGTGGTGGCCGTCGGCGAGCACGGCCGGCGTCCGCTGGACGCACTCCCGGACCGCGGCGATCGTGGTCGGGTCGTCGATGACGCCGAGCTCATGGCGGACTCCTTCGTCGTCGGTCGCGACATGCGGGCGCGGGATGGTCGCGAGCATCGCCGTGAGGCCCTCGGAGAGCGAGAGCGCCCAGATCGGATCGAGGTTGGCGCGCGTCGCGCGCAGCAGCGCCAGGCGGTCGCTGCGCGCCTTGGGGAGCGTCCGCTCGTGGG
>JBKJJI010000178.1:0-2617 GCA_046598115.1 Acidimicrobiia bacterium
CGTGAACGCCGCCACCATCGTCGCCTCCGCTCCGGCCTCGGCCAGCAGCTCCAGCCGTCGTTCGAGCGTCGAGATCAGCTCGACGTCGTTCCCGAGCGCGATCCGCGGGTGCGGGTCAAAGGTGATCACCGTCGGAGCGAGGCCCGAGTCGATCGCAGCCTGCAGCACGCTCAGGTGACCGCGGTGCACACCGTCGAACGTGCCGATCGCGACGGCTCGCGGCTGCCGCTCGAGCTGCGAGGGCGAGTGCGCGATCTTCATGCGCTCCTCCCCACACCGTCTGATGCCGCACCTGGCCCGGCGTCCTGCCGGCGAGACGCGCCGTCGCCCTGTCCCACGCTGCCGCGCCTGGTCTCACGGTCGGGCTGCGCTGCACGGTCGCGCTGCGTCTCACGGTCGCGCTGCGCTGCACGGTCGCGCTGCGCTGCACGGTCGCGCTGCGTCTCACGGTCGGCTGCCGCCCGGCGTGTCCGCTCGGCAACGGCATCGGCGAGGGTGAGCCCGATCCGACCCAGCGCCTCGTCGAGCGGCACGACGCGCTCCGCATCTGCCTCCCGCACCGAGAACGGCCCGACTTCCGTCCTCCGAAGCGCGACACAGTGCCCGCCGAGCACATCGGCGATCGACCTCACGTAGGTGCCGGAGCTGACCTGCAGATCCAGCGTCGCGATCCCGTCGCTATACGCGATGACGTCGAGCGCATCGACACGGGAGCGACGCAGGGGCATCTCGACGACGACACCCTTGCGATGCAGCCGGTAGGCACGCTCGCCTCCGATCTTCACCGCCGAGGCCGCCGGGATCGGAAGCTCGACGTCGCCGCGGAGGCCCACGAGCGCCTCCTCGAGCGCTTCGGCGGAGGGCGCCTCGTGCGCCTCGAGCGACTCCCCCTCCGGGTCGCCCGTCGTCGTGCGTCGCGAAAGATCGACGTCCGTGAGGTAGCGCTTGGGAAGTCCGACGAAACATGAGGCAATTGTAGTTGCCCTACCGGACAACAGGAGCAGCAGCCCCGTCGCAAACGGGTCGAGCGTGCCTGCATGACCGGTCTTGGCGCCGGTCCGGGAGCGCACCCCCGCAAGCACGGCGAACGAGGACGGCCCCGCCGGCTTGTCGACGAGGATCAGACCGGTCGGCTCGAGGCCCTTGGGGATCGCCATCGTGCGACCTCTCCACTCAGACGTGCGTTTTGGGGATCGCAGCGAACGAGGCAACGATGAAGCTCGTGATCTCCTCGATCGAGAGATCGCTCGAGAATCCGGCCGCTTGCCGATGGCCGCCACCGCCCGACGCGCGGGCGATCGCCGAGACGTCGACGCTCGACGACGAGGAGCGCAGCGAGATCTTCCGCGCCGGGTTGCCCTCGCGCGGCGGCTCGCGGATGAGCGCGGCCAACTGGGCTCCCTCGACTGCGCGGAGAACGTCGATGATGCCTTCCGAGTAGGGCTCCACCGCTCCCACCTCGGCGAAGTCATTCCGCAGGAGGTGCGACACGACCACCCTTCCGTCCTCGTAGACCGTGGCGCGATCGAGTGCGCGGGCGAGCAGCTTCACCTTCGCGAACTGCATCGACTCGTAGACGCCCTGGAAGATCCGCTGGATGTCGGCTCCCGACTCGAGCAACTCGGCCGCCAGCCGGAGCGCCCTGGGCGTCGTGTTGCTGTACTGGAACCGCCCCGTGTCGGTGACGAGGCCGGTGTAGAGCGCCTCAGCGATCTCGGGTGTCAGTGCGACGCCGAGCCCAGTGAAGACATCCCTGAGCACCTCCGCTGTCGACGAGGCGTCGTCTACGACCAGGTTCAGGGTGCCGAAGCGGGTGTTGTCGTGGTGGTGGTCGATGTTGAGGATTCGGGCACCCTCGCCCTTGACCTCGTCCAGCGGGCTGCGGTCGATGTTGCCGCAGTCCAGGAAGATGACCGTGCGGTGCTCCAGGTCGGGCGGTGCCTGGCTCACGAGGCCGTCGAAGACGAAGAAGCGGTACTCATAGGGCAAGGGGAACTCGTCGGCGCCCACGAACATCACCGAGTCCTTGCCGAGGGCGAGGAGGATCTCGTGCATCGCGACGAGGGACCCGAGGGCGTCCCCGTCCGGGTGCTCGTGGGTGACGAGCACGAAGTGCTCGGCTCCTCTGAGCTCGTCGAGCACGAGCGCCCGCGAGCCCTCGACCCCGTCGGCGATCATCGACGCTTCGGCTCCTGCTCGCGCATGAGCTGCTCGAGCGCGAACGCGTTCTCAGCCGTGCGGTCGTAGAAGAACGCGAGCTCCGGCGTGTGTTTCAGGCGCAGCGAGGAGGCCACGCGGGCCTGCAGGAACCCGTGCGCCGACTGGAGCCCCTCGAGGCTCGCGCTCTTGGCCTTCTCGTCGCCGAGAACGCTCACGTGCACCCGCGCGTGCCGGAGGTCAGGGCTCGTCTTCACGTCGGTCACGGTGACGAAGCCCACGCGCGGGTCCTTCAGCTCCCCGGTGATCGCGTCGGAGAGCACCGCGCGCATCGCCTCGTCCACGCGACGCATGCGCTCGACAGCCATCAGCGTTCTCTACTCCGTCCGCGAGCCCGCCGGCTCACGCCAGCTCGCGGTTGACCTTGCGCGTCTCGTAGACCTCGAAGACGTCGCCTTCC
>JBKJJI010000379.1:0-3028 GCA_046598115.1 Acidimicrobiia bacterium
AACTCGCTGAGCCGACGCGCGGTGTCGAACACCGCGGGCGTCGTGGTCTCGTACTGGAATCGGCCAGTGTCGCACACGAGCGCGGCGTAGAGGCAGACCGCAGCGTCCCGGTCGAGCGCGAGCCCCATCGCGTCGATCAGCTCGAGTGCGACCGTCCCGCTCGCGGCAGCCTCGGGCTGGATGACGTTGATCGATCCGTAGCGGTCGTTCGAGATGTGATGGTCGACGACGATCAGCTCCGCGGCGGCCTTCGCGTTCGCGTCGAGCGCACCGAGGCGGTCGAGCGATCCACAGTCGAACGTGACCATCACCGCGGGATCGTCGGGGAACTCGTCGGGCGGCGTGAGCAGATCGAGACCGGGGAGCTCCCGGTAGTGATGCGCGACCTCGAACGGCGGTGGGAACGAGGCGACGACGTCGCGGCCCGCGCTGCGGAGTGCGTGGTACATCCCCAGCATCGACCCGAGCGCATCACCGTCGGGGTTCACGTGGCACGCGAGAGCGATCTGTGACGCCGCGCCGAGCACCTCGACCGCGCGCGCGAAGTCGGGGTCGACCGGGGTCGCGGCGCCGTCGCGTGTCGGCTCGCTCATGAGTCCGCCTGTCGGTGGAGCTCGCGCAGGATCTCCTCGACCCGCTGGCCGGCCTCGATCGCCGGGTCCTCGCGGAAGTGCAACGCGGGAACGTACTTGAGGCGGG
Source organism: Acidimicrobiia bacterium (assembly GCA_046598115.1). Classification (GTDB taxonomy): domain Bacteria; phylum Actinomycetota; class Acidimicrobiia; order IMCC26256; family PALSA-555; genus DASUAO01. The sequence continues at coordinate 700 of JBKJJI010000379.1, forward strand.
CCTCGCGGGCGAGGCTCCGCTTCAGGCGCGGAGCGCTCGCCCGGAGCGCCTCGGCGATCGCGGGATCGTGGTTTCCCAGGGCCGCGAAGTAGACGCTCGCATGTCGGAGGTCGGGGCTGACCTCCACGCCGGTGATCGTGACCATCTCCAGGCGTGGGTCGGCCAGCCGCTCGAGCTCGTCGCCGAGGACCTCACGGGCCACCTCGTTCACCCGCAGGGTCCGGGCGAACCGGCGCGGGGCCCGGCGTGGCATGTCAGCCCTCGCCGAGCGTCAGGCCCGAGTCGGCCAGGTCGGGATCGAGCCAGGCCACCTCGGTGTCGAGCAGCTCGACGTCGGGGGAGTTGGCCACGAGCCGGTCGACGGACGCGAGCAGCTCCCGGAGACGGCCGTCGGTGGGTGCCACGACGGCGACGGCGATCGCAGCCCGCTGCCACGTGTCCTGGTGGTCGACCTCGGCGACCGACACCTTCAGGCGGTTCCGAAGCCCGTCGACGATCGGCCGGATCGCGGCCCGCTTGGCCTTCAGCGACCTGCTCTCGGGCACGAAGAGCTCAAAGCGGACGGCGGCAGCGTGCATGCCCCCATTGTGGCGCGGGGTGCCTGGCGGCCGAGCAGCGACGGCCTGACTACCTGGCAGAACCGGGGACGCCCTACGTGCGGGCGATCTCCTTCATGTCGTAGGTCTCGATGAGGTCGCCCGGCTTCAGGTCCTGGAAGTCGGAGAGGCCGATGCCGCACTCGAAGCCGGCCTGGACCTCGCGGGCGTCGTCCTTGAAGCGCTTCAGCGAGGTGATCGATCCGTTCCAGATCACGACACCGTCGCGAAGGAACCGGACCTTCGAGCCACGAGCGATCTGACCGGTGCGCACGAAGCACCCGGCGACCTTGCCGATCCGCGGGACACCGAACACCTCGCGGACCTCGGCCTCGCCACTGACGATCTCCTCGAACTCGGGCTGCAGCATCCCGAGCAGCGCCGAGTTGACGTCTTCGAGGACCTTGTAGATGACCTCGTAGAGGCGGAGCTCGACCTGCTCGATCGCGGCACGTTCGCGCGCCTTGCGGTCGGGCCGGACGTTGAACCCGACGACCGTCGCGTTGGAGACGCTCGCGAGGTCGACATCGGACTCGTTGATCCCACCCACCGCGCGGTGCACGAAGGAGAGCCGAACCTCTTCGTGGTCCTTGTCGAGCTTGCGCAGCGCGTCCGTGACGGCTTCCAGCGACCCGTGGACGTCGGCCTTGAGGATCAGGTTGAGCGTGGCGACCTCGCCGCGCTGGACCATCGCGAAGATGTCCTCGAGGCGAGTCCCACCGGCGAGCGACATCGGGTTCGACTGGTCGGCCGAGCGGCGCCGGTGCCCACGGGCCTCGGCGACCATGCGGGCGACCTTGTCGTCGGGTGCGACCCGCAGCTCGTCGCCGGCAAGCGGGACGTCGTCGAGCCCTAGCACCTCGACCGGCGTCGACGGACCGGCTTCCTTCACCGACTCGCCGCGGTCGTTGAACATCGCGCGGACGCGCCCCCAGCCACCGCCGGCGACGACGGACTCGCCGACGCGCAAGGTGCCGCGCTCCACGAGTGCGGTGACGACAGGCCCGCGGCCCGGGTCGAGGTTCGACTCGAGGACGAAGGCCCGAGCCGGTGCGTCGGGGTTCGTGACCAGCTCCTCGAGCTCGGCGACGAGCAGGATCGCCTCGAGCATCTCGTCGATGCCGCGGCCCTCGGGCGCGGCGACCTCGACGACGACCGTCTCGCCGCCCCAGGCCTCCGGCACGAGCTCCTGCTCCACGAGCTGCTGACGGACGCGGTCGGCGTCGGCGTTCTCGCGGTCGACCTTGGTGATCGCGACGATGATCGGCACCTCGGCCGCGCGGGCGTGGTTCAGCGCCTCGATCGTCTGCGGCATGACACCGTCGTCGGCCGCGACGACGAGGACCGCGATGTCGGTCGCCTGGGCGCCGCGGGCGCGCATCGCCGTGAAGGCCTCGTGACCCGGCGTGTCGATGAACGTGATCGGCTGGTCGCCGTGCATCACCTGGTAGGCACCGATGTGCTGGGTGATGCCACCGGCCTCGCCCGAGACGACGTTGGCCTGGCGGATCCGGTCGAGGAGCGTCGTCTTCCCGTGGTCGACGTGACCGAGGACGGTCACGACCGGCGCACGCGGCTGGAGCAGGCTCTCGTCCTCCTCCTCTTCCTCCTCATCGCCGAGCATGGCCCGGAGCTCGAGCTCCTGCTCCTGCCCCTGCTCGGCGATGAGGAGGAAGAGGAGGAGGACGAGAGCCTGCTCCAGCCGCGTGCGCCGGTCGTGACCGTCCTCGGTC
>JBKJJI010000385.1:0-5212 GCA_046598115.1 Acidimicrobiia bacterium
GTCGCGTTCAGCCCTGCCGACATCGCTCGCCTCGACGGCGGCGAGTTCCCGAACTTCGCGGCCGGGCGTGCCGCCATTCGTCGCGGTGACTTCGGGAAGCGGGTCACGCTGCGCGTCACTGGAATTGGCGTGGGATCGGACGAGATCGTCACCGACGAGGGGTTCGCTTACCCCTCGATGCTCCTCACGCCCGCCTTTCGACGCCGCTACCCGCAGACCGGAGTGCCCTACTGGGGTGAGGTCGTTCGCCTACGCCACGGCGCGGCGGACGGGCCGGCGTTCCGACGTGCCGTCGAGGCGCTGTATCCGGACGAGGCGATCGCGTTCCAGTCGACGACCAACACGATCGCCAAGGTGGATCGCGCAGTGCGGCCCGAGGTTGGGGCGCTCTCGATCTTCGCCATCGTCATCGCGATGACCGGGTTGCTCGTGATCGGCCAGGCCCTGGCCCGGCAGACCTTCCTCGACTCGGTCGACGGTCCCACGATCCGCGCGCTCGGCGGCACGCGCGGGCAGCTCTTCTCGGTGGCGATGCTGCGAGCGGTGCTCGTCGCCGGTGTCGGCGCGGTCGTCGCCGTGGTGATCGCGGTGCTGGCCTCACCGCTGACCCCGATCGGGGTCGCGCGCACCGCCGAACCCGACCCCGGCCTCGCCATCGACGTTCCGGTCCTGGCAGTCGGGTTCGTCGCGGTGGTGGTCGTCACCCTCGCGCTCGCGGCGATCCCGGCATGGCGGTATTCCCAAGTGCGAACTGAGGCCGACGCGACGCGTCCATCCCGCGTCGCGGGCGCTCTCAGTGGCGTCGGCGCCCCCATCCCGGCGACGACAGGCGTTCGTATGGCCCTCGAGCCGGGCCGCGGCCGCACCGCGGTACCTGTCCGCACCACGATCATCAGCGCGCTCCTCGCAATCGCGATGGTGATCGGAGCGTTCGTGATCGCGGCGAGCCTCGACCACCTCGTGGGCACGCCCCGACTCTACGGGTGGAACTGGGACGTGCAGATCAGCGTCCAGGGCAACGACGGTGCGGCCACGTCCCAGGCCCGCGACCGGGTTGCGCGCGTCCTCTCGCGCGAGCCGACGGTTCGGCGCTGGTCGACCGTGTCGCTCAGCGACCTCCGCCTGCCCGGCGGGTCGGTGCCGACGGTAGGTGTGAACACGCGCCAGGGTGCGGTGTTCCCGACGCTCGTGAGCGGACGGATCCCCGAGCGCGACGGTGAGGTCGCGCTGGGCGAGCGGACCCTGAAGAAGCTCGGGATCGGCGTCGGTGACGTCGTGACGGCGCGCGCGAACGACGGATCACCGAGCCGCCTCCGCGTCGTGGGGCGCGTGGTGCTCCCGGGCATGGGCACCTATCCCGGATCGGACAAGACCTCGCTCGGCGAGGGCGCCGTGGTGACCCAGGCTGCGCTCCGTCGCCTCGGCCCGCACTTCCATCGCCGGGATTTCGTGGTCGCATTCCGTGACGGGACGAGCGCCAAGGCCCGCGCGGCGGTCGTGGCGCGCACCCGGAAGGCCGCGAACCAGACCGACTCCGAGGACTTCACGGCGTCGAGCGTCCGCAAGCCCTCCGACATCCTCAGCTATGAGCGGGTCCGTACGACACCGCTGGTGCTCGCCATCGTGCTCGCGCTCCTTGCGCTCGCGACCGTTGCCCACGCGCTGGTCACCGCCGTGCGTCGTCGCCGACGTGAGTTCGCGATGCTCGAGACGCTGGGGTTCACCCGTCGGCAGGTCTCGGCGTCGGTCGCGTGGCAGGCCACGACGGTTGCCGTGATCGCGCTCGCGATCGGGATCCCGCTCGGCATCGTGCTCGGGCGCGCCGGGTGGACGGAACTGGCCAACGACCTTGGCACCGTGTCCGAGCCGATCGTGCCGATCGCGGGAATCCTGCTCGCGATCCCCGTGGTGATCGCCCTCGTCAACCTCGTCGCCTTCGTGCCCGGTCGTCTCGCGTCGCGGATCTCACCGGCCGTGGTGCTCCGGGAGGAGTGATGGGCTCACTCGCGCTCGATCGGCTACGCCGTGTACTCGCTGAGGTGAACGGCGACGCCGTCGGCCACCTCGATCACGCGCTCGTCGGCCGTGACGAGGGGTGCGCCGAGCTGCTCGGCCACGGCGACGTACGCGGCGTCGTAGGCCGAGAGGCCCTGTCCGACCCAACGGCCGACGGCGAGGAGGTCGGGACTCTCGAACGACAGGCCGAGGTCGAGGAACTCGACGGTGGCGTCACGGAGATCGTGCGCCTCCCACGCCCAGCGTCGGCCCAGGGCGTTGACGAGCTCGAGGCCGAGGAACGACGGGGCCGAGAGCGCCAGCTCGCCCCGCTCGAACGCGTGCCGAATCGCGACCGCGGCTGCCCGGTGTTGCTCCGCCTCGCGCTTGAACCACTTGATGACCACCGATGCGTCGACGGTGGCGTGCCTCACCGAGCGTCGCGCTCGGCGCGTATCGCCGCGGTGGAGTCCTCGTCGGGTACCGGATTCTGTGCGAACAGCTCGTCGAGGCGCCGCATCGCGGCATGCACGCGGGGCGACGCGCCGGGCCCCCGCTCCTCGCCGAGGTCCCGAATCGCGAGCCGAGCCAGGTACGCGCTGCGTGAGAGCCCGGCCGCCCGGGCCGCCGCGTCGACTCGCCGCAGGAGCGCGTCGTCCATCGAGACCAGCACCTTCGCCATCACCAGAGTATATCCGGATATCTACTCGGGGGATCCGGTGCTCGCGGTCATCGGCATCGCGGTCGCGGCCGTGGTCGTGGCCAACCTCGTCGCGGCGGTGCCCGCCCGGAGCGCAGCTCGCTTACGTCCGGCCGTCGTGCTGAGGAGCGAGTGATGGGCGCGGTCCGGATGTGCGTCCGCTCGGTCCTGCGCCACCGCCTGTGGGGCGCGGTTGCGGTCGCGCTGCTCGTCGGGATCGCCGGGGGAGCAGTGCTCGCCGCGTACGCAGGGGCGCGCCGCACCGAGAGTGCGTTCCCGCGGTTGCTCGACCGGGTGCAGGCCGCCGACCTGCTGATCCTGCCCCGTCAGTACGAAGGCATCCGTGCCGAGGATCTGGCGAAGCTGCCCGGCGTGGAGCGGGCCGGGCTCGCGTTCGGCTTCGGGTTCGGCACGGACTTCGAGAAGGGGTTTCCCACCAACGGTGCCGGCGCGCTCGCGAGCGACGGGACGTCGCTCTACCAGATCGAGCGGCCGCTGCTGACGAACGGGCGACTGCCGCGCCGCACCCGTACCGACGAGGTCCTCGTGAGCGAGACGGCGGCGAGACAGCTCGGTGTCCGTCTTGGTTCCAGACTCCGAGGGAGCATCTTCGATTTCTCGACGGATCTTGTGCCCGGCGCGGACCTGTCCGGCGTCTTCGAGTCGGTCGATCTTCGAGTCGTCGGGGTCGGTCGCAGCGCCAACGAGATCGTGCACAACGAGAACTCGGACCCATCGACGATCATGCTGACCCCGGAGTTCGTGCGCCGACATCGCGATCGGGTGGGATACGCCGCGGCCCTCGTGCACCTTCGCCAACCCGAAGACCGTGTGCGCTTCGAGGCGGCTTTGGCGGATCGCTATCCGGACGTGCAGTTCCAGTTCGAGTGGCGGTCGGATCGCGAAGCCACGTTCGCGAACACGGTGGGGCCGTACGCGGACGCGTTGTGGTTCTTCGCCGCGGTCGCGGCGCTCACCGCCCTCCTCGTCGTCGGACAGGCGCTCGCTCGGCTTGTCGTCTCGGACTCGGGTTCGGGCACCGAGCTGGAGGCACTCGGCGCGAGGCGCCCGCAGCGGGCCGCGACTGCCGGTGGCCGCGCCCTCGGTGTCGTCGCGGTCGGCGGGTTCCTGGCCGTGGTGATCGCGGCGGTGACCTCACCGCTGTTCCCGCTGGGCCCGGCGCGATCGGCCGAGCCGGATCCGGGCCTCCACCTCGACGGGGTGGTGCTGGTCGGTGGGCTCCTGGCCGTGATCGTGGTCCTCGGACTGGTGGTCGGAGTGGTGGCGTGGCGTCTGGCTCGTAGCGTGGGTGTCGGCGCCGGCACCACGAACGCACCCTGGCGACCGGCTCGCGGCGCCGAACGGCTCGCGCGCAGCGGTGCACCCGCGAGCCTGGTCAATGGGGTGCGGTTCGCAACCCAATCGGACCGGAGCGCGCGGAGTGGGTCGCTCGTCACGACGTTCCTCGGGCTGGTCGTCGCGGTGGCCACGATCGGCGCGGCGCTGACGTTCGGTGCCAGCCTCGACGGGCTCGTCACGACCCCGCGTTCCTACGGCTGGACCTGGGACGCGCTCCTCGACACGTATGACCAGGGCGCGAGTAGAGCGCTTCTCACTGCGGTCCAGGCAGACTCGGACCTCCCGGGTATCACGATCGGAACCCGCGGAAGCAACGTGCGGATCGGGGGCCGTGTGCTCCCGGCGCTCGGGTTGCGGCACGTCCGGGGCTCGGCCCTGCCGCGTGCGACCGAAGGGCGCTTCCCGGCTGCGCCCGACGAGGTCGCGTTCGGAGCCCGGACGCTCAGAGATCTCGGCCGTTCGGTGGGTGACACGGTCCGAGCGACTGCGGCCGACGGCGCACCGCTGAGGCTCCAGATCGTCGGGACCACCGTGCTCCCGGCGCTCTCGCTCGCGGGGGACCAGAGTCTGGGCGAGGGGATCGCGCTCACGAAGGCCGGGATGGATCGCCTCGACCCGCTCGCCGATCCGTCGTTTTTCCTCCTCGACCTCGCGCCGGGCGTGACGCTGCCACAGCTCAACGAGCGATACGACGACCTCGGTGTGTCGGCTCTCGGGCCGCAGCGCCCCGGTGACGTGACTGCGTACGCCGGTGTCCGCTCGACTCCGCTCGTCCTGGCCGGGCTGCTCGCACTCCTCGCGGTCGGCGTCCTCGTGCACCTCCTCCTGACATCCGTCCGTGCGCGTCGGCGCGACCTCGCGATCCTCAAGACGCTCGGGTGCTCGCGCCGCCAGGTCGCGGCCACGGTCGCGTGGCAGGCGACCACCTTGGCGGGAGTCGCGCTCGTCGTCGGGATCCCGATAGGTGTCATCGCCGGTCGAATGATCTGGCGCGCGTTCGCGGATCGGGTGGGGGTGGACGCGGGAGTCGTCGTCCCCGCGCTTGCGTTCGTCGCCATCGTCGTGGTGGGCGTCACGCTTGCCAACCTGATCGCGGCGTTCCCGGCGCGCGCGGCGGCCCGCACCCGTCCGGCGCTTGTGCTGAGGAGCGAGTGATGG
>JBKJJI010000414.1:0-3310 GCA_046598115.1 Acidimicrobiia bacterium
GCCCAGCGCAACCCCGAACTTCATGTAGTGAACGTGCCGTCGGCACCTCGCCGCCACCCACCTGCTGCGCGGTTGCCGCCGTCGACATGCAGGGTCGTGCCGGTCACGAATCCCGACAACGATGGGTTGGCAAGGAACAGCACCGCGGCGGCGACGTCGTCGACATCACCGGCGCGCGGCAAGGGTGTGCGAACGGGGACGTCACCGATCCCGGGTGTCGGAATCACGTCCGGCGCGACGCAGTTCACCCGAATCGATCGCGCACCGAGTTCCAGGGCCAAGCTCTGGGTCAGGTTCGCGACCGCCGCTTTCATTGCGCTGTACACGGCGTAGCCCGGCGCGGCGCGGTGCGCTTCGATGGACGTGACGTTGACGATCGAGGAGCCCTCGGGCATCAGCGGGACGCAGCCGCGCACGAAGTTCGTCACGCTGGTGAAGTTCTCGTCGATCAGCGAGCGCTGCCCCTTGTCGTTCACGTCGAGCACCGCCGCGTAGAAGCCACCCCCGGCGTTGTTCACGAGCACGTCGATCCGCTCGTAGCGCTCGGCGAGCACCGACAGCCAGGCGGTGACCGCGTCGTTGTCGCGCACATCGAGCTCGGCCGTCGCACACCGGCGACCGACCCCCTCGACGTCGGCCGCGGTCTCGGCCATGCCGTCGACGTCACGGTCGCAGATCGCGAGGTCGGCGCCGAAGCGAGCGAGCGCCGATGCGGCAGCGGCGCCGATCCCCTGCGCGGCGCCGGTGACGAGCGCGACCTTGCCGTCGAGCGACGCCGCACTGGGATCGATCATCGTGTTCTCCATTCGACACGTCGTCCGGACGCGAACCGCTCCTGGCCCTCGGCGATCAGGGCGGGATCGTTGCCGAGGCCGACCATGGCGAAGGCCAGCCCCACGGCCTGGCTGCGCGCCAGCTCGTTCGCCAGCCAGATGGATCGCACGGTCCCCTGCACCGCGATCGGTGGCCCCTCGCTCATCTCTCGGGCCAGCTGCTGGGCGCGGGGGAGCAGCGCGTCGGCGGCGACGACCTCCTGGACCAGGCCGACCTGCAGCGCTCGCGCTGCCGACATGCGCTCGTGGTTGCCCATCAGTGTGAGGCGCATGATCTCGCCGAAGGGCATCCGGGCCGACATGAGCATCGGTTCGAAGGCGGCGGTCATCCCGTAGGTGACGTGCGGGTCGAAGAACGTCGCGTGTTCCGCCGCGACGATCGTCTCGACCTCGCCGAGCATGTAGAAGGCGCCGCCACACGCCATGCCGTTCACCGCGGCGACGACAGGCTTCCACAGGTCGGCCGTCTTGGGGCCGAGCAGGAGGCCGGGGTCGTCCATCATCCAAGGCCCGGTCGGCTGGGGGATCTCGTCGGCGCGGTCGATTCCCGTGCAGAAGGCGCGCTCGCCTGCGCCCGTGAGGACGATCGCGCGGACGTCGTCGTCGCGACGGAACGAGCGCCAGAGCTCGTGCAGCTCGGCCGTGAGCACGACGTCGAACGCGTTGAGGCGGTCGGGTCGGTTGAGCGTGACCGTCGCGACGCCATCGATGACGTCGACGAGGAGGGTCTCGAGCTCGGCCACCCGACGACCTTACGCGTCCCCGGGCGCGGCAGGGCCGGCTGCTCGGAGTGAGCAGCCGGCCCTGTGCGCCGTACGCCTCGGGTGGAGGTCCGGTCAGTGACCGGCGCCCCCGTCCGTCTCGACCTCACCGGCCTGGAAGAGGCCGAGTGCACCCTTCGACGCGTTCGAGAACTTGTGCGTCACGAACGGGTAGAGACCGGGGACCGCGAAGTCGAACTCCACGAACCCACCCTGGGCGGGTTGGAGGTCCAACGCCTGCGACCCGCCCTGTCCACCGGGTCGCAGGAGATAGGCGCCTTCCTTGTACGTCGTGTCGAAGATCGTCCCGACGATGTGGAACGACGAGTTCTCGGACGGTCCGACGTCGAGCACCCAGACCCGGATCCGCTGGCCGGGCTCGACCCGGATCGGGCGGTGCAGGTACTGGTTCGGGTACCCGTTGAAGACGATTGCGTCCCACTTGTCGGCGAGCATCTTGTCGAGACTCGCAACGTCGCCCTTGGGTGCGGTGTACAGCTCCGACTGGACCATCACGAACTCGTGGTCGACGGGCGCCAGGTCGGGGGGATCGATGATGATCGCTCCGTACATGCCGTTGCCGATGTGGTGCAGCGTCGGTGGCGTGCCGCAGTGGTACATGAAGATCCCGGAGTGCCCGGCGACGAACGTGTACAGGAGCTCCTTGCCGGGGTCGATCGTGCGCATCTCGATGTTCCACGCGACCTTGCTGGCGTGGAAGTCGATCGAGTGGCCGAGTGACCCGTCGTTGATCAGCGTGATCTCGAAGGTGTCGCCCACCTTGCCCCGCAGCACCGGTCCCGGCACCTGGTCGTCGAAGGTCCACATCTTCTGCTTCACGCCCGGCGCGATCTCCATGAGCTTCTCGGTCGCGCGGATCTCGATCTGGTGGACCGTGCCGTTCGGCGTCACCGGTGCAACGGGGTCACGCGCTTCGAAGTCGTCGGCCGGCTCCTTGGCGAAGTCGATCTTCTGACCCGGGAACGAGCTCGCTGCCGCAGCGTCGGTGGACGCCGCGATGTCGGCGGTGCTGACGGCCTTCGTGTCCTTGGGGCGCGACGTGGCGATCGCGACCATCGAGAACACGGCCGCGAACAGGGCGAGGACCGAGATCCCCACGATCCAGAAGCGGAACTCCGAGCGTTCCCACGGTGGACGTCGAGACGATGTGCCCCGTCCGGTCGGTTCCGTCATGGCCATGAGCGACCTCCTGGTGCCGGGCGCCGACCGTGGCGGTCGGAGCTGGTGCCGGACTTCTCCCAGGGTCGTCCGGTCGCGGTGGGGCGGCCAGGGCCCTTGGTCTGTGACCGGCGCCACTTCCGCCGGGACCTTCGGCCCTACCGGCGCTCGTCGGAGGGACGACGATCGGAGGAGCATCGACCGTGCGAGCCGCCGAACGAGAGTGAGGTTCCCGTGCGCAACGTCTTCCGTCGCAGGCAGCGGAGCACTCCGAGCTGGGCCGAGCGTGACTCCCGACCCAGGGTCCTCGTGGAGAACCCGGACGTCGGCATCGGGTTCGCCCTGGAGCGGTTCCTGGAGGCCGAAGGTTGCGAGGTCGCCGTCTGCGGCGGGCCCGACCAGCTCAGGGGACATCGATGCCCGGTCGTGTTCGATGAGGACTGTGCGCTCGCCGCCGGGGCGGATCTGATCATCCACGGCCTGAACCCGGACCGGGCAGAGCACGCGGAGGTGCTGCGGGCGTTGCGGGCGAAGCAC
>JBKJJI010000049.1:0-2731 GCA_046598115.1 Acidimicrobiia bacterium
GCTGCGCGAGCTGCGTGGTCAACATCGAGGCCGCCGTGAGCGAGCTGCCGGGCATCGATCGGGTCGATGCGAACTTCGGTGCCGAGCGAGTCACCGTCGAGTTTGACCCGAACCAGGTCAGCACCGAGGACATCCAGAAGTCGGTGGCGGACGCCGGATACCGGTTGACGCCCCGCGCTCAAGGGACTTCGGCATCGAGTGACGACCAAGAAGCCGCCGAGCGGCGAGCCGAGATCGCCGACATCTCCCGCCGGGTGCTCTTCGGGGCGGTGCTGACCGCGCCGGTCCTCGTTGCCGTCATGGCTCACGAGTTCTTCTCCGCCAGGTGGGTGCCCCACATCATGCTGGATCATTGGTTCCAGCTCGCGTTGATCACACCGGTGATGTTCTATGCCGGCTGGCCAATCCACCGGACGGGTTGGCTGACGTTGCGTCACCGCACGGCCGACATGAACACGCTCATCACCATCGGCACCACCGCGGCCTTCGCCTACAGCCTGCTCGTGACCGTTGCGCCCTCGTGGTTCCCCGCTGATGTCCGGGAGGTCTACTTCGAGGCGGTCGGGGTCATCATCACGTTGATCCTCCTTGGTCGTCTCCTCGAGGCGAAGGCGAAGGCCGGGACCGGCGAGGCGATCCGCAAGCTGATCGGCCTCCAGGCCCGCACCGCGACGGTGATCCGCGACGGCGACGAGGTCGAGGTCCTGATCGAGGACGTGGTCCCAGGCGAGATCATCTCGGTTCGCCCGGGGGAGAAGGTGCCGGTCGACGGCGTCATCGTCGACGGTCGCTCGACCCTGGACGAGTCGATGGTGACCGGCGAGTCGATCCCCGTCACCAAGGGGGTGGGCGACACGGTGATCGGCGCGACCATCAACCAGACCGGCGCCTTCCGGTTCGAAGCGACGAAGGTTGGCTCCGACACGATGCTGGCGCAGATCATCGCCCTCGTGGAGCAGGCCCAGGGCTCGAAGGCACCGATCCAACGGCTCGCGGATCTGGTGTCGTCCTACTTCGTGCCCGCGGTGATGTTCATCGCGATCGCGACGTTCGTGACCTGGTTCACGATCGGACCTGATCCGGTCTTCACGCAGAGTCTCGTGGCCGCTGTCGCGGTGCTGATCATCGCCTGCCCCTGCGCCCTCGGGCTGGCAACGCCACTGTCGATCATGGTGTCGAGCGGGAAAGGCGCTGAGCACGGCATCTTGATCCGCTCTGCCGAGTCGCTCGAGACCGCGCACAAGATCGACACCATCGTGCTCGACAAGACCGGCACCATCACCAAGGGCGCACCGATCCTCACCGACGTCGTCGCCGCCAAGGGCGTCGACGAGAACGAGCTACTCCGATTGGTCGCATCCGCGGAGCGGGCCTCCGAGCACCCGTTGGGGCAGGCCATCGTGAACGGCGCACTCGACCGCAGCCTCGACCTCGTCGAAGCCGCCGAGTTCGACTCGGTCACCGGGAAGGGGATCCGTGCCCTCGTCGACGGCCACGACGTACTCATCGGCAATTGGCGCCTCCTCGCCGATGCCGGCATCGACGCCCCCTCGCTCATCACCGAGCTCGAGCAGCTGGCCGAAGCGGGCAAGACCCCGGTCATGGTCGCGCTCGACGGCCACCCTGGCGGGGTGATCGCGGTGGCCGACACAGTCAAGGAGGATTCCGCAGCTGCGATCGCGGCGCTGCGCGCCCTGGGTCTCGATGTCGTGATGATCACCGGCGACAACGCCCGCACCGCCGCCGCGATCGCGCGCGAGGTCGGAGTGGAGCGCGTCTTGGCCGAGGTCCTCCCCGAGCACAAGGCGCTCGAGGTTCGGCGCCTCCAGGACGAAGGCGGGGTGGTCGCCATGGTCGGCGACGGCATCAACGATGCCCCTGCTCTCGCCCAAGCCGATGTCGGGTTCGCGATCGGCACCGGAACCGACATCGCGATCGAGTCGTCCGACATCACGCTGATCTCGGGAGCCCTTGATGGCGTCGTCACCGCCATCACCTTGAGTCGATCGACGATGCGCAACATCCGCCAGAACCTGTTCCTGGCGTTCGTCTACAACGGCCTCGGAATCCCGATCGCCGCGGGCGTCCTGTACCCGTTCTTCGGCGCGCAGCTCAGTCCGATGATCGCGGCTGGCGCGATGGCCGCCAGCAGCCTCTCGGTGGTCACCAACGCCAACCGTCTTCGGCGCTGGCGATCCCGTTCGGTCGACACTCGAGGTCTCCCGCCCGCGGACGAACCCACCGTGGAGTCCGGGGCCGAACGCGACGCCCCCGACGCGGACGATGCCTCGATGTCCCCGGCCAGCGCCACGGAGCAGGCTCGGTGAGCGGTGCGACGATCGGTGCTGCACCCAACGGGCTCTTGGCGTGGGAGCGAGCCCGCTTCGAGCAGGTGGCGTCTCGACTCGACTTGAGCCCCTCCACCGTGTGCGCGTTGCGCTGCGCGGGACGCTCGCTCATCGTCGAGGTACCGCTCGAGCGCGACGACGGCTCGATGAGCCTCTTCATGGGCTACCGGGTCCAGCACTCGAGCGCGCTCGGCCCCGGCAAGGGAGGACTCCGATTCCGACCCGGCCTCGAGCTCGACGACATCACCGCGCTCGCACGGCTCATGACCTGGAAGACCGCCCTTGGCGCCCCCGAACGGCAAGCCGTGCAGGGCGGTCTTCCAGGTCATGAGCCGTGCGAGCGCGGTGATGTCGTCGAGCTCGAGGCCGGGTCGGAATCGGAG
>JBKJJI010000388.1:0-8468 GCA_046598115.1 Acidimicrobiia bacterium
CACGCGGTTCACCATCTCGTCGGTGCACTGCGCGGAGAGGATCGTGGCGGCGAGCAGCTGGAACGGCGAGTCGTGGATGAGCGCACAGAGGTCGGCTGCCGTGCCGGGGTACTCGGCGGCGAGCTGCTCGCGCACGATGTCGGCGCGCGCCTTCGCGCCTCGCGGCTTGGCCATCGGGGCACCCTAACGAACCGCGGATGTGGTGCCGATAGCCTCGGATTGTGACCGAGCCGCGCGTGCACCGCCCGGTCGACGACGCCGCCGTCGAGGCACTTCGCGCCCTCGCCGCCTCGGCCGAGACCGACGCCGGCCACCCCGTGCTCGGCGACGGCGTGTGGCGCGACCTCGCCGCTCCGTCGTCGGACTCGGCGATCGTGTTGGCGAGCGATGGCACCTCGATCGTCGGGGCGCTGCACCTCGCGGCACCCGACGACGACCACACGGTCACCGGATCGCTCGTCCTGGCACGCGCCACGCGCGGTGGGACGGTCGAAGCCGCGCTCGTGCGCACAGCGCTGGCCGACCTCGCCGGACGCGGGATCGCGCGGCTCGAGTACTGGATCTTCGGCGAGTGCGGCGACGCGACACATCCGTGTGGCGCACCGTGGCGGGAGCTGCACCAGATGCGGGTCGACCTGCCGCTCACCGGTACCGACGGGGCGCCGCGCTGGCAGGATGCGACCACCGTGCGGCCGTTCATCCCGGGTGCGGACGACGCGTCCTGGTTGGCGGTGAACAACCGAGCGTTCGCGGCAGATCCAGATCAGGGCGGCTGGACGGGCGCCACCCTCGCGGCGCGGATTGCCGAACCCTGGTTCGACGCCGACGGCTTCCTCGTCACCGAGGGCGGCGACGGCTTCGCCGGCTTCTGCTGGACGAAGGTCCATCCACCGGCACCACCGTCCGAGCCCCGGGCACTGGGAGAGATCTACGTCATCGGGGTCGACCCGACCCGCCAGGGGACCGGCCTCGGGCGTGCCCTCGTGGTCGCGGGGCTCGCCTCGCTCGCCGGCCGCGGCATCACCGTCGGGATGCTGTTCGTCGACGCCGCGAACGAATCCGCCGTCGGCCTCTACGAGGCGCTCGGGTTCGTGGCCCACCGGACCGACCGGGCCTACCGCTGTCCGGTGGTCGGCGATGGCCCGAGGGAGCCGGTCCGTTGAACAGCAGCCGGTACGGGATCGACCGCGAGGCGCTCGAGGCGCTCGTCCTCGCCGCCGGGGAACCGCGCTACCGCGCCGAGCAGGTCTGGGGCGCGCTGTACCGGCCCATCTCGCTCGAGGACGAGACCGCTCTCCCCCGCGACCTCCGCGCGCGGCTGGCCGAGCAGCTCCCGCTCGCCCTCGCGCCCGTCGTCGAGGCGACATCGTCCGACGGGCTCACCACCAAGTGGCTCTACGCGGCCGGAGCCGACTGCGCGCAGGTCGAGACCGTGCTCATGCGCTCCGAGAAACGAGCGAGCGTGTGCATCTCGTCCCAGGCCGGCTGCGCGATGGGCTGCACCTTCTGCGCGACGGGACAGGCGGGCCTCGAACGCCATCTCGACGCGGGCGAGATCGTCGAGCAGGTGATGCGGGCCGCCCTCGGCACGCCGCAGCGGCTCAGCAACGTGGTGTTCATGGGGATGGGTGAGCCCCTCGCGAACTACGACCCGGTGTGGACGGCGGTCGAGCGGCTCCACGGCGCGCTGGGCCTCTCGGCCCGCAAGATCACGATCAGCACCGTCGGCGTGGTGCCCGGGATGCGTCGTCTCGCCGAGGAAGAGCTGCCCGTGACGCTCGCGGTCTCGCTCCATGCTCCCGACGACGACCTGCGCTCGCAGCTGGTCCCGCTGAACCGCCGGTACCCGATCGCCGACATCCTCGACGCCGCGGCCGAGGTCGCCGGCTCCCGCGGGCGACGGGTGACGTTCGAGTACGCCTGCATCGCCGGCGTGAACGACGCGCCGGCACTCGGCCGGTCGCTCGGCCGACTCCTCAGGGCGTGGCCGGGGGTCGGTGGCGCGCACGTGAACCTGATCCCGCTCAACCCCACGGCGGAGTTCCCCGGCCGCGCCACCCCGGCTTCGCGCCTGCGCGCCTTCGCGGCCGAGCTCGAGGCCGCGGGCGTACGGGCGACGGTCCGTCGGAACCGTGGGGTCGACATCGATGCGGCCTGCGGGCAGCTGCGCGCCCGGCACCTGGCCCCAGGTCCCCCGGCCCGGAACCAGGTGCCGCCGTCGACCACAATGGGCCGGTGAACGAGCGCCGGTTCCTCAACCAGTTCCAGCCCCAGACCCTCGTGATCGCCACGATGCTCTGCTATCTCGACGCCGTGTTCGGGCTGCTCTTCGGGATCGTGTCGACGTCGCTGCTCCTCGGCCTGGTCACGATCGTCGGCCTCGCCGCTGGTGGTTACGGGATCGCCAACGAGAAGCGGTGGGGCTACCTCCTCGCCGTGGGCGCCGCGTGCATGCAGGTGCTCATGCTGATCGCCGTCGCAGGCAGCGACGTGCTGGGCTTCCCGTTGATCCTCACGTTCGTCTTCGACGGAGCCCTCGTCGCCCTGCTCCTCCACCGGGAGAGCCGCGAGTACCAGCGCATCTGGTTCCGCTAGCAATGCCCCGCAGCCCCGAAGCCCTCGTCGCCGACATCGAGTCCCTCCTCCGACCAGTGGAGATCGAGCTCGCCGAGGCGTGGTGGGAGTCGAACACCCACGCGTCTCCCGCGGCCGAGGCGCGCCGGACCGAGGCCGACCTCACTCGCCGGGCACTGCTCTCCGACGCCGCGGTCTTCGCCGAGCTGTCGGAGGCGCGCACGTCCTCGATCGCCGACCCGCTCATCCGTCGCCAGATCGATGTCCTCCACGACCTCTACGTACCGCACCAGCTCCCCGAGGAGCTCCGGCGAGCGATGGTCGAGATCGAGACCCGCGTGGAGACCACGTTCAACACCTTCCGGGGCGAGCTCGACGGCGAGCGTGCCGACGACAACGCGATCCTCGAGATCCTCCGCACGAGCGACGACTCCGCACTGCGGCGCCGAGCATGGGAGGCATCGAAGCAGGTCGGTGCGGCCGTCGCCGACGACGTCCGTGCTCTCGCGCGGCTGCGCAACGAGGCCGCCCGGGTGTTGGGGTTCCGCGACCACTTCGCCCTGTCGCTCGCGACCGGTGAGCTCGACGAGGAGCGGCTCTTCGCGACCCTCGCCGAGGTCGACGAGCACACCGCCGCGCCGTTCGCGGCATGGAAGGGCGACCTCGACCGCGCGCTGGGTGCGCAGTTCGGCTGCGAGGTCGGCGACCTGCGGCCCTGGCATCTCGACGAGCCGTTCTTCCAGGACGCCCCGACGGCCGGATCGGTCGACCTCGATCCCCTGTTCGTCGACGCCGACCTCGAGGCCATCACGGTCCGGACCTACGACGGACTCGACCTCGACGTGCGCCCCGTCCTCGCCCACAGCGATCTCTACGCCCGCGACGGCAAGAGCCAGCACGCGTTCTGCATCGACATCGACCGCGCCGGCGACGTGCGAGTCCTGTGCAACGTGCAGCCGAACGAACGCTGGGCCGACACCATGCTCCACGAGTTCGGCCATGCCATCTACGACCGCGAGGTCGCCGGCGAGGTGCCGTGGCTCCTGCGCGGCGCGGCGCACGCACTGACCACCGAAGGTGTGGCGATGCTCTTCGGGCGCCTCGTCCGGGAGCCCGAGTGGCTGCGCGACGTCGTCGGCGTCGATGCGGGGACACTCGACCCGCTCGTCGAGAACCTGCACGCGGCCCGGCGAAGTGCGCTCCTCGTGTTCGCCCGGTGGGTGCTCGTCATGACCCACTTCGAGCAGCGGCTCTACGCCGACCCCGACGGCGACCTCGACACCATCTGGTGGGACCTCGTCGAGCGCTTCCAGCTCGTGCGCCGCCCCGATGGCCGCACCGCCCCCGACTGGGCGTCGAAGATCCATCTCGCGGTCGCGCCCGTCTACTACCAGAACTACCTCTACGGCGAGCTCGTCGCCTCGCAGCTCGCGGCGTCGCTCGCCGAGCATGCAGGCGGGATCGTCGACCGCCCGGCCGCCGGCCGCTGGCTCGTGGACTCGCTCTTCGCCGACGGGGCAGCCCTGCGCTGGGACGACCTGATCACGAAGGCGACCGGCGAGCCGCTCAGTGCGCGCCATCTCGCAGCCGAGCTCGCCTGAGGCGCGCGTCCGGATGTGCGACACCCTCTGCGTCGTCGGACGCGCACGATCGCTGTTCGGGAAGAACTCCGACCGGCCACGCGACGAGGTCCAGATCTGCGAGGCGCACCCGCGACGCCCGTCCGGCGGCACACTGCGCACCACCTACCTCGAGATCGACGATGCCGGCGCCTGCGCGGTCCTCGGCTCGCGACCCGCATGGATGTGGGGCTTCGAGCACGGCGTGAACGAGCACCGGGTCGCGATCGGGAACGAGCGCGTGTTCACCGTCGACGACCCGCACGAAGTGGCACCGGCACTCACCGGCATGGACCTCGTCCGGCTCGCGCTCGAGCGGGCGCGCGACGCCGACGAGGCGCTCGCGGTCCTCACCGACCTACTGGAGCGCCATGGACAGGGCGGCTCGTGCGAGGAGCACGAGGACGACCCCTACTGGTCGTCGTTCCTCGTCGCCGACCCGCGCGGCGCCTGGGTGCTGGAGACGAGCGGCCGGACCTGGGCCGCACGCGCGGTCGACGACGGGGCATCGATCTCCAACCGGATCTCGCTCGGCCGCGACTGGACGCGGGCATCGACCGACGTCACGGAGGGACGCGACTTCGACGCGTGGCGTGACCCAGCCGTCCCCACCGTGCCATCCGACGACCGACTCGCCGTTACCCGGGCCTGCGTGGCCACGGGAGCGGCCGCGCTTGCCCCGGCTGACCTCGCCGCGACGCTGCGCCACCACGGCGACCGGCCCTGGGGCGCTCCCGGCGGCCCTGCGGGCGTCGTGTCCGCGCTCCCGGACGGGATCGACGCCGACCTCCACGGGTTCACGGTCTGCTTCCACGTGAACGTCCCGGGGCTGATCGTCCAGACCACCACGGCTTCACTCATCGCCGACCTCCCGGCCGATCCCCAGGTGCCGGCACGGGCGTGGGTGGGCCTCGGCAGCCCGTGCGCGAGCGTCTACGTCCCCGTCTTCCTGCCGGACGGCGTCCCCGCCGAGCTCGCCGACCCCGCGACCTGGGCGCGCTTCGCCGCGCTCCGGGATCGGGTCGAAGCGGACCCGGCGGCACTGGCGGCAGTGCGGGCCGACCTCGCGCCGCTCGAGACCGACCTCTGGACGCGAGCCGACGCGTGTGCCCTCGACGAGGAGGCGCGGACGGAATTCCCGCGCGCCGCCTGGCTCGAGGTCGACGCGGCCTTGACCCGCCTCGGCGTCTGACCCCGAGGCCGGGTACGTTCCACGCGATGGAGTACAACCTCGCAGATCTCTGGGAGCAGGTCGTCGACGCCGTGCCCGATCGCGAGGCGCTGGTGTGCGGCGAACGACGGCTGACCTTCGCCGCCACCGAGGCGCGCGCGAACCGTCTCGCACATGCGCTCGCCGATGCCGGCGTCGGCCCCGGTGACCACATCGCGCTCTATCTCCGCAACGGCACGGAGTACCTCGAGGGGATGCTCGCGGCCTTCAAGCTGCGCGCAGTGCCGGTGAACGTGAACTACCGCTACGTCGAGGACGAGCTCCGGTACCTCCTGGACAACAGCGATGCGAAGGCCGTGATCTTCGACCGCGAGTTCGCGACGAAGCTCCAACACCTCCGCATTGATCTCCCTGCGCTGCGCGGCTACTTCGCGGTCGGGCAATCCGACGGCCAGACCGGCGCCGAGTCGGCGCTCGCGTCGCTCGACGCCATCGTCTACGAGGACGCGTTGGCGGCCGCGTCCGACGCACGCGACTTCGGGCCGCGCTCGGCCGACGACCTCTACATCCTCTACACGGGTGGCACCACCGGGATGCCCAAGGGCGTCATGTGGCGCCACGAGGACATCTTCTTCGGTGCGTTCGGCGGCGGAGGCATCGGTGACCCGATCAGCACCCCGGAGGAGATCGCCGACCGGGCTCGTGCCGGCGCGACTCGCTGCTTCCCCGCGTGTCCGTTCATGCACGGCACGGCGCACTGGATGGCGTTCCAGGCGCTGCTCACCGGCGGCGCCGTCGTGATCGACACCGAGCACCATCTCGACCCGGCACACGTCTGGGCGCTCGTCGCCCGTGAGCACGTGAACTTCCTCGTCATCGTCGGCGATGCGATGGGCCGCCCACTCGTCGAGGCCATCGAGCACCTCGACTCGGGAGTGGACCTGTCGGGTCTCACGATCCTCTTGTCGGGCGGAGCGATCCTCTCCCCACCGGTCAAGCGCCAGCTGGCGGCCCGCCTGCCGAGCACGATGGTGATCGACGGGATCGGGTCGTCGGAGGCCGGTGGGCAGGGGCAGATGCTCGCGACGGCCGACGGGGCGATCCCGAGCCAGCCACGTTTCGCGATGGGACCCCAGAACACGGTCCTCGACGACGACCTGCGCCCGGCGCCACCCGGCGTTGTCGGCAAGCTCGCCCGATCGGGCCACATCCCGCTCGGCTACTACAAGGACGAGGAGAAGTCCGCGGCGACGTTCCCCGTCGTCGACGGCGTCCGCTGGTCGATCCCCGGCGACCACGCCCGCATCGAGGACGACGGCACGATCACCGTCCTCGGACGCGGATCGGTGTCGATCAACACCGGGGGCGAGAAGGTGTACCCCGAAGAGGTCGAAGGTGCGCTCAAGTCCCACGATGACGTGTTCGACGCGGTCGTCGTCGGCGTCCCCGATCCCCGCTGGGGCGAGCGCGTCGTCGCGGTCGTGCAGAGTCGCGACGGTGCACGGCCGGCGATCGAGGAGATCGACGCGCACGTCCGCCAGCACATCGCCGGCTACAAGGCGCCGCGCGCCCTCGTCTTCGTGGAGTCCATCGTGCGGTCACCGTCGGGAAAGCCCGACTACCGATGGGCGAAGGACACCGCCCTCCGCGAGCTCGGGCCGACCGACCCCAGCGCGGTCCCCGCGCCCTGAGGTGTCGCGCCGATGACGAACCGCCTGGCCACCGAGACGTCGCCGTACCTGCGTCAGCACGCCGACAACCCGGTCGAGTGGTACCCGTGGGGCGACGAGGCGTTCGCCGCCGCGCGCGAGCGTGATGTCCCGATCCTGTTGTCGGTCGGCTACTCGGCGTGCCACTGGTGCCACGTCATGGCGCACGAGAGCTTCGAGGACGCCGAAACCGCCGAGGTGATGAACCGGCTCTTCGTCAACGTGAAGGTCGACCGCGAGGAGCGCCCCGACGTCGACGGGATCTACATGCAGGCCGTCCAGGCGATGACCGGTCGCGGCGGGTGGCCCATGACGGTCTTCCTCGACCACGAGGGGCGCCCTTTCTACGGCGGGACGTACTACCCGAAGGTCGACCAGCACGGGATGCCCGGGTTCGTGCGCCTCATGGAGTCCCTCGACGACGCGTGGCGCAACCGTCGCGACGAGCTCGACGACGTCGCCGGGCGTCTCACGACGGCGATCGAGCAGTCGGGCAGCACCGGTGGCACCGCGGACGCAGCGCCGGGCCCCGGCATCCTCGCCCGTGCGCACGAGAACGTCCTGCGCCAGGTCGATCCGCGGTTCGGCGGCTTCGGGCGCGCGCCGAAGTTCCCCCAGGCGATGACGCTCGACTTCCTGTTGCGGCGTCTCGTCGTCGAGGACTCGGAGGAGACGCGAGCCGCGGTGACCATCACCCTCGACGCCATGGCCGCCGGCGGGATGTACGACCAGCTCGGCGGTGGGTTCCACCGCTATTCGGTCGACGACTTCTGGCTCGTGCCCCACTTCGAGAAGATGCTCTACGACCAGGCGCTGCTCGTCTCGACGTACCTCCACGCGTTCCTCGTGACCGGGACGCCGCGGTACCGCCGGATCGTCGAGGAGACCATCGAGTACGTGCTGCGCGACCTGCGCCATGCCGACGGGGGCTTCTTCTCCGCCGAGGATGCCGACTCCGAAGGCATCGAGGGCAAGTTCTACGTCTGGTCGCTGGACGAGGTCGAGACCGTCTGCGGTGCCGACGCGGCCGAGGTCGTCCGCTTCTTCGGAGTGACCCGGGCCGGCAACTTCACCGATCCGCACACGCAGTTCAGCGGGAGCATCCTGCACGTCGTCGACCGGACCGAGGAGCGGCCCGAGGCCGTCGAGCGGGCCCGCCACGCGCTGCTCGCCGTCCGCGAGGGCCGGATCCGACCCGGGCTCGACGACAAGGTGCTCCTCGCCTGGAACGCCCTCTTCCTCCGTGCGCTCGCCGAGGCCGCGGCGGCGCTGGGCCGCGACGACTGGATGGACACCGCACGGACCAACGCCCGGTTCCTGCTCCGGGAGCTGCGCCGCGACGACGGGCGCTGGCTGCGTTCATGGCAGGACGGCCGCGCCGCGATCCTCGCGTAC
>JBKJJI010000147.1:0-17410 GCA_046598115.1 Acidimicrobiia bacterium
GGATGTTCGCCGAGCTGCTCAAGGCGTCGCTGGAGGCCGAGCACGACCTCACGGTGGTCGGGCTGGCCGGATCCGGTCGCCAGGCCCTGGATCTCGCCACCGACTGCCGCCCGGACGTGGTCGTCCTCGACTACCGCCTGCCCGGCGACGACGGGATCCGCGTGGCGCAGCAGCTCCGCCGGGCCCTCCCCGAGGTCCGGATCGTGATGCTCACGGGCCAGGAGGGCGATTCGCTCCTCCGGTCGGCCCTCTCGGCCGGGTGTTCGGGGTTCGTCACCAAGGACAAGGGAATCGGCCACCTGGTCGACGCCGTCCGGGCCGTCTGCGAAGGCCGGGTGGGCATCGATGCCGATGCGACCAGCCAGCTCACTGCGCTCCCGGCCGGCGGGCGGGGCAGCAATCGTCTGACCTCCCGTGAGGCGGAGGTGCTGGCGCTGCTCGCCGACGGCGTGTCGACCCGGGAGATCGCGTCCCGGCTCTTCATCAGCCTCAACACTGCCCGCAACCACGTCCAGCGTCTGATCGCGAAGCTTGGTGCCCACTCGCGCCTGGAGGCGGTGGCCGTGGCCCGGCGCGATGGCCTGCTCGACGGCAGCTGACGACGCCACAGTCTCGCGACCCCGGGGTGGGATCCCCTAGATCGGTCCCTCGATCCGGCGGACGCGGTCGGTCCCGGTGTCGGCGACCCACACATCACCCGATGCGTTCGCGCCCACGCCACTCGGCGTGGTCATCAGCGCGGCGACGGCCGGGCCACCGTCGCCGGTGGAGCCCGAGGTGCCGGTCGCGGCGACCTGGCTGACGTTGCCGGAGGCGACCATGCGCACGCACCGGCGGCTGGTGTCGGCGATCACGACCCGCTCCGCGGAGTCGACCGCCACCCCACCCGGGGCGTTGAGCGAGACCGAGGTCGCGGCGCCGGCGAACGTGCAGGCGGTCGTCGCGCCACCGCCGGCGAACTGGGTCACCGATCCCGCGGCGACCTTGCGGATGCAGGCACTCCCGGTGTCTGCGATGTAGACGTTCCCCGAGGCGTCGACCGCGACGTCGCTGGCGGTGGTGCTGAGGATGACCGCGGTCGCGGCCCCGGCGAACGTGCACGCGCTCGCGGTCCCGGTGCCGGCACCCGCGACCTGGCTCACCGTGCCCGCGACGACCTTGCGGACGCACCGTAGGGTGGTGTCGGTGATGAAGAGGTTCCCGGAGGAGTCCACCCCCAGTCCCCGGGGGGCACTCAGCGACACGGTGGTCGCGGTCCCGGTGTACGTGCACGCCGTGTTCGCGCCGGTCCCGGCGTAGAGGCTGATGTTCCCACCGGTCACCTTGCGGATGCAGTTGTTGCCGGTGTCGGCGATGTAGACGTTCCCCGAGGCGTCGACCGCGACACCACGCGGCGCGCTCAACGTCGCCGACGTCGCCGCCCCGGCGAACGCGCACCCGGTGGACGCCCCGCCGCCGGCGATGGTGGTGATGATGCCGGTCGTCCCGTCGACCCTACGGATGCGGTTGTTGGTGGTGTCGGCGATGTAGACGTTCCCCGAGCTGTCGACCGCGACGTCGTTGGGGTCGGCGAGCTGGGCCGCGGTGGCCTGACCGGTGTCACCACTGAAGCCCGCCACCCCAGTTCCCGCCGCGTTGTTGATCGCCCGGAAGCAGGTCGAGTTCCGGACCTCGTTCGAGTCGGCGCTCGACCAGGTGCTGCGCGTGGAGTCGACCACGTAGTAGCGCTGGGTCGTGACCGGCGCCGGCGGGCTGTTGGCGAAGGTGACCGTCGTCGCGGGGCTGGCGGTGCCGACGCTGGCGTAGCCCGAGCCCGAGACGTTCGAGCGCAGGATGTTGTAGCCCGTCGTGAACGTCGGGCTGGTGTTGGCCCAGTCGAGGCGGAGCGCGGTGGTGCTCGTCCAGGTGCAGGTGAGCGGCGAGGGCGAGCCGAGCGTGCCGGAGCCGACCCCCGGCGCCGGTGGGGTGGGCGTGGCGGTGAACTGGGCACCGGCCAGGCCGGCGGTCGCGAGGGCGAGCACGCCGACGGTGCCCATGGAGGCGAGGCTGAGAGTACGCCGCGCCGTCCGCCGCCGCCGCCGTTCCCGGACGACTCCGTGGAGGTCGTTGGCGCGCCACGCGATGGGCCGGTGGCCCCAGACGGCCCGCAGTCCCCACCCGAGGAGCATCGCGATACCGACGACCAGCACCACCATCCGCGCACCGACGCGGCCGAGCCACCCGATCAGGGTGCCGACGAAGGGCACGTGGCGGCGCACGGTCCACGCTTCGGAATCCTTGATGCGGATCGCCCACGCGTCGGGAGCGTCGTTGGCGTCGCCCTTCGTGTGGAACACCGCGGTGCCGTCCTCGGAGGACCTGTCGTAGATGCGGTGCATCACGAGGGGGTTCCCGTCGATCGGCGCGTTGAAGAGCAGGATGTCGCCCGGCTCGAGCTCCGATGTCGGGACCGGCTCGGCCTGCACGAGCGACCCCGTGGCGATCGCCGGGCTCATCGAGCCCGACAGCACCGGTGCGAGACGGAACTGGTCGGTGACCTGCCCGAAGACCACGCCCACGAGCGCGAGCGAGCTGAGGCCGATCATCGTCCCGAGCACCAGGCGGAGCACACGCAACGGCAAGGGGCGGCGACGCTCCCGGCGTCGCCGACCCTCCCGGGTGGTCGAGCTCTTCCTCGGCATGGTCAGCTCCCGGTGCGCCCCGGCACCAAGTGCGCGTCCTCGACCGCGGTTGCGGCCGAGGTCACTTCGAAGTCGCGGCCCGCTGCGTGGCGGTGAACGCGTAGCTGATGGTCGAGCTCTGGCCCTGGAGCGTGTTCGGCGCCGAGCCCGGCAGCGTGAGCCGCACCCGCAAGAAGTTGTCGGCCCCTGCGGTCAGCGCGATGTTCGAGAGCGAGATGTTGGTGCCGATCACGGCTTGGGTGGTGAGCACCGACGACGTCGTACCGCCACACGAGTACGTGTACGCGGGCGGGGTGCCCCCCTCGGTCCAGGCCACCGAGCACTTGTCGATGACCATCTGGAGACCGTTCGTGGCGTCGGTGTTGAGCAACGAGCTCACCGTCGGCGTGGTCGTGAGCACGACGTTGGCGAGGTTGATCGTCCCCGTGTTCTTCACGTTGACCGCGCGGTCGATGGTGTCGCCGGCGGCGATGTCGGTCGCGCCGATGCTGAGTCGGTTGTTCGCCTGGCTGGCGTTGATGGGCGCGAGCGTGACCGTGCCCGAGGTGTGCGCGACGGAGACGGCCGCGGTGTCGGTGAAGGTCGCGAAGGTCCCGACCCCGACGAGCGCGGCCGAGATCATCACGAGCGCCGCGGTCAGCGCGACCTTGGTGGGGACGATGCCCATGAGCGACCGCGCGCCGACGCGCGCGGTGCGGACCGGCTGGTGGCGGGTCCGACCCCGGCGGTGAGGGCCCGCAGGTGGGCGGACGCGACGAGCGGTGCTCCGACGGCTCGCGCGTGCGGCGGTCGGGCGTCGTGTCGAATGTCGGCTCATCACTCCTCCTCCCACTGCTCGATTCCGCGCCCTGACGGCAAGGAGATTCCCTGTTCTCATCGGCCCGCGGCCCCGGTTCCGTAGACGCGACCGCGCTCAGCGCGGGAAGGGCGCAGACGCGTCAGTTGGGCCCTCGGAGGATCCGGGACCCGACGAAGATCGATTGTCGGCAGGCCCGCGCCCGGCCTCGAGGCCGACGGCGGCAACCCCGGTGCCGCTCGCTACGCTCGGGTCGAACGGGGACGTAGCTCAGTCTGGCTAGAGCACCTGCTTTGCAAGCAGGGGGTCGTGGGTTCGAGTCCCATCGTCTCCACCGTGGCCGAACCGGCCGTGAGGACGAGGAGCGCAGGTGAGTCAGGGCCGGATCGGGCGGGCCGCGGCGACCATTGCGGCTGTGGGCGCGGTGCTGGCAGCGCTTGCAGTCCCGGCGGCGGCCGCCCCGGTGGCGCCGCCGGGCTGGGTCGATCCCGGCGGCGGCGCGTGGGTGGCCTTCACGTTCGGCGACACGACGTTGACGCGCCCCAGTCGGGCGACCGCCCGGTGGGGCCCGGTCACGATCACCCGCGCCCAGGCGGCGGGCCTCGACCTGGCCGCGGCCTTCCCTGCGACGGCGCCCGATCCCAATGCCTGGGAGGAGCGGCCGTCACCGACGGTGCCCGGGACGACGGAGTACGGCTGGCCGAACCCGTGGAGCCTCGGCGCGATCACCCTCGAGCGGGTCGAGTGGTGTGATCGGTCCCAGGACACCTGCAGCTACTACGCGACGGGCGGCGCCGGGACCGACCTCTTCTTCGCTGCCGGTACGCCGCTCGATGGTACGGGCAGTCCCGACCCCGCCCAGCTCGATGTGTTCGACCACCACACCACGCTCGGGCTCGGGAACCCCGAGCTGAACATCGTCTTCAGCTGGGACCCGAGCACCGCGCGGACACCGGCCTCGGGAGCCAATCCGGGTCGACTGCGGCTGGATGCGAGCGAGAGCAACGACGAAGCGCCTGGGGTCCTCGAGTTCTCGTGGACGGTGACGCCTGTCGGCGGGACGCCGCTCACGGCCACCGGCGCCATCGCGGAGTTCGAGCTGGACCAGGACGGCGTCTACTGCGTCGCAGTGATGGTCACCAACACCGCGGACGGCTTCTCCAAGACCTATGGAGTCGACACACCCGACTGCCAGCTCGTGGACCGGGTGGCACCGCAAACCCCGGGGACCACGCCGGGAGCAGGCAACGGGGGAGGGACCGGCGGCGGTGCGGGCGGTGGCGGCGTGAACGTCGTCTTCGCACCCCCGCGACGGTCGACGTCGGCGCTGTCGGGACCGGCCGGTGGCGACAGCGTCGTGTGGCTCTGGCGTCCCGAGTTCTTCCAGCCGGGATCCGAGACTACGCAGGCGCTCCCGCAGACCGGCCGGAACCCGCTCGAGGGCCGGACCGACATCGTCGTCGCCACCAATCCCGCTCCCGACTCGAACGCGGCGCCGATGCTCGCCGGACTCGGAATCTTCGGCGTCGTCGGGTTCGGCTGGCTCGTCAGCCGGTGGCGCCGGATCCAGCCCGAGGTCTGACCCGGCAGCGCAGCGTCAACCCTCGGCGGCGGGTGGCTTGCGGCGGAGCAGGAACGTGGCGGTCGCACTCGAGACGAGTGCATCGTCGGCGTCGCGCACCGACGCCTCGACGTAGGCGATCTGCTTCGCCACCCGGACGACCTCGCCGCGCACCGCGAGCGCGTTGCCTTCCGCGGCCGGGCGGATCGTCTGGTAGGAGATCTCGAGCGTCGCCGCCCGGTCGCCGGACTCGAGCGCGCTGTTCGTCGCGAAGTTCATCGCGGCGTCGTGGATCACGCCGAACACCCCACCGTGGACGCCGCCGAGCGGGTTGCACGCCGACGCGGTCGGGGTCCAGGTCGCCCGGACCCAGCCTTCGCCGTACTCCTCGAACGAGACGCCGAGCTGCGCGAGCAGCGGCATCCCACCGTCTCCGAGGCTGCGGTCCATGTTCCGGGGCATGGCGGCGCAGCGTACTGTTGCCGGGCAGTCGGCCCCGGCGCCGCCCGAGCGGAGCCACCCTGCAACCGTCACGCAGCCACCGTCACGCAGCCACCGTCACGCAGGAGGACCACCATGCAGAGCGCCGTCATCGTCGATGTCGTCCGGACCCCCCTCGGTCGCCGCAACGGCACGCTCAAGGACTGGCACCCGGTCGACCTCGCCGCGCACACCCTCCAGGCGCTGGTGGAGCGCACCGACCTCGATCCCGCGCTCGTCGAAGACGTCATCATGGGATGCGTCATGCAGGTCGGCGACCAGGCCGGCAACGTCGGACGGAACGCGGCGCTCGCCGCCGGGTTCCCGGAGTCGGTGGTCGGGACGTCGATCGACCGGCAGTGCGGGTCGTCGCAGCAGGCCGCGCACTTCGCCGCGCAGGGCGTGATGGCGGGCGCCTACGACGTCGTTATCGCGGCGGGGGTCGAGACGATGACGCGGGTCCCGATGGGCTCGTCGTTCCTCCCCGGCTCGATGCCGTTCGGGCCGAAGATGTTCGAGCGCTACGACCTCGTGCCGCAGGGGCTCTCGGCGGAGATGATTGCCGCGAAGTGGGGGATCGACCGCGAAGCCAACGACGCGTTCTCGGTGGAGTCCCACGTGCGGGCCGCACGCGCGACCGAAGAGGGCCGGTTCGAGCGCGAGATCGTCCCGGTCCCCGTCACGACCGACGACGGCGCGAGCGTGTTCTCGCGCGACGAGGGGATCCGGCCCGACAGCAGCGTCGAGAAGCTCGCGCAGCTGAAGCCCGCCTTCAAGCCCGACGGCGGGGTGATCACCGCGGGGAACTCGAGCCAGATCACCGACGGTGCCGCTGCGGCATTGATCATGAGCGAGGAGAAGGCTGCGTCGTTGGGACTGCAGCCGCGCGCGCGGTTCCATGCGTTCGCGCTGGCGGGGGTCGACCCGGTGATGATGCTCACGGGGCCGATCCCGGCCACCACCAAGATCCTTGACCGCGCCGGCATGACGCTCGACGACATCGACCTCGTGGAGATCAACGAGGCGTTCGCCCCGGTGGTGCTGGCCTGGGAGCAGGAGCACCACCCCGACATGAGCAAGGTGAACGTCAACGGTGGTGCGATCGCCCTCGGGCACCCGCTCGGATGCTCGGGGACGCGCCTGCTCGCCACCCTCGTCAACGAGCTCGAGCGCTCCGACGGTCGCTACGGTCTGCAGGTCATGTGCGAGGGCGGCGGGATGGCGAACGCGACGATCATCGAGCGCCTGTCCTGAACGCGCTCACCCTGGCGTCCTGGCTCGGCTGGACGCTGCGCGGCGCCGTCGCGCTCGTGGCGGCCGTGCTGATCTACGTGATCGGCGCCGCGATGATCAAGACGTTCCACGTCGATCCCGACGACGAGCCCGACCCCGACGCGGTGGTGCCGGTCGACCTGCGCTACCGCTGCATCGTCTGCGGCGCCGAGGTGACGATGACCTCGGCCCAGGCCGGCGAGGATCCCGACGCCCCCCGCCACTGCCGCGAAGACATGGTGCTCAACACCAGCGTCTGACCCTGCGAGTACCGCAACCGCAGGTTTTCCACAGGCTGTGGAGAAACCTGTGGGGGGTTACACGGGTGGGATTCGGGCCCGGAGCGGGGCGCTCAGCGGTACTGGGTCGACATCACGAAGCCGCCGACCATCAGGCCGAGGCCCACGAACAGGTACGAGTTCTGGGCCTCACCGCCAGGGAGCAGCTGCAGGTAGTTGCCGATGATCACGGCGAACCCGGCGCCGAGCGCGGTGAACATCGTCGTGGGGACCCACAGCGCCGAGTGTTTCGCCGTCTTGGGCTTTGGCGGCGTATACCGACCCGACGCGGGGCGCGGTGGCGGGGGGCTCTGCTTCGTGGAGCTGCGTCGGCGCGCCATGGTGGTGCGAGCGTAGCGAGGATCTCGTGCGTCGGGCGGCGCGGGGCGGGAGTACCGTCGCGGCGTGGCAGCCCGCGTCCTCGTCGTCGACAACTACGACTCGTTCGTCTACAACCTCGTGCAGTACCTGGGTGAGCTCGGCGCTGAACCGATCGTGCACCGCCACGACGCGCTGTCAATCGACGAGATGCGCGCGATCGAGCCGGACGCCGTGCTCGTGTCACCCGGGCCCGGTCGGCCGGAGGATGCCGGCGTCTCGAACGAGGTCATCCAGACGTTCGGTGAGGCCGGCACGCCGGTCCTGGGGGTGTGCCTCGGGCACCAGTGCATCGGGCAGGTCTACGGCGGCCGCGTCGAGCGGGCGCCGCGCGTGATGCACGGCAAGACCTCCGAGATCACCCACGACGGACGCGGCGTCTTCGCAGGGTTGCCGAGCCCGTGCACGGCGACCCGCTACCACTCACTCGTGGTGGCCCGCGACTCGGTGCCCGACGTCCTCGAGGTGACCGCCGAGAGCGAGGACGGCCTCGTGATGGGCCTCCGTCACCGCGACCTGCCGATCGAAGGTGTGCAGTTCCACCCCGAGTCGATCCTCACCGAGGCAGGCCACGACCTTTTGCGTAACTTCCTCGCGTCGGCCGTCCCCGCCTGATGCACCGCGCCGGTCAGCGCGTCGCGAGCCGGGCGCACGAACCCTCGATCTCGGCGAGGCCGTCGTCGACCAGCGTGTCGAGTGCTTCCCGGTCGAGCCCCCGGATCTCCGTCGGCCCGGACCGCAATGCCGCGAGCACGGTCCCACGACGCTGCCGGAGACTCCCCTCGTACCGGGGCTGTCGTCGGCGCTCCCGCTCGTGGGGCAGCAGGCCGCGAGCAGCGCACCCGCCGTGGAGCGGGCAGGAATCACATGACGGTTCCCGCGCGCGGCACACCATCGCACCCAGATCCATGAGGGCGAGCAAGCGATCGCGTCCGTCGAGCGGCGCGCCGATCCCGAGCATCGCGACCTCGATCTCACGATCCGTATGGGGTCCGCCCAGCACCCGCTCGACCACCCGACGGACGTTCACCTCGACCGCGCCGACATCCGCGCCGTCGACCTGCGCCGCGATCGCGCGTGCGGTGTAGCGCCCGACGCCCGGCAGCGACTCGAGGTCGTCGGGCCAGCCGTCCGCGGCGATCAGGCGTGCCGTCTCCCACAGGCGCCGGGCACGACGCGGATACCCGAGGCGTCCCCAGGCGTCGATCACGGCTCCGGGCGCCGCGTCGGCCATCGCGTCGGGCGTCGGGAACCGCTCCAGGAACGGCGGGTACGCCGCGACGACCCGGGCCACCTGGGTCTGGTGGAGCATCACCTCGGAGACGAGGACCGACCATCGATCGCGCGTCGCCCGCCAGGGGTGGTCGTGGCGCCCTTGCGTCGCGTACCACTGCGCAAGGTCCATGGGCTCGATCGGGCGGCGGGATCGGGCAGCGCCGACGGTGTCGCGCCGGCTCAGCAGCCGATCGTGACCGTCGCGCCCGGCGGCGCCTCGCCGCCACTCGGGTTCTGCGTGGCGATGAGCTGCCCCGCGATGCAGCCGTTCACGACGACGTTGAAGCCGGCCTGCGTGAGGGCGGCGGTTCCCGCCTCGCGCGTCTGGTTGATGACGTTGGGCACCGCCACGGCCTGCGGCCCCGTCGACACCGCCATCTGGATGGTGGTCCCCTTGGGCGTGAGCGTGCCCGCAGCCGGCGTGGTGCTGATGACCTTGCCGGCGGCAACCGTGTTGCTCGGGGTCGGCACGACCTGCACCTGGAACCCCGCGTTCTGGAGGGTGGTCTGGGCCTGCACCTGGTCCTGCCCGACGACCGCGGGCACCGCGACCGGCGGCTCGGCGGCAACGGTGAGCTTCACCGTGGTGCCCTTCGCGACCTTGGTCCCGCTCACAGGGTCCGTGGCGAGCACGCTCCCCGGCGGCTTGTCGGGGCTCTCCTGGTCGACCCGCTCGACGATGAGGCCGAGCTGCTGGAGGTCGGCCTGCGCCTCCTCGAAGAGCTTGCCCGTGAGGTCGGGGATCGTCACCTCGCTGCTGCTCACCGTGAGCGTCACGGTGCGGCCCTTCTCGAGGAGCCGACCGCTGTCGGGGCGCTGCCCGATGACCGTCTCGACCGGCTCGGTGCTCACCTCGTCGACGCGCGACACCTTGAACCCGAGATCGGTGAGCGTGGTCGAGGCCACATCGAACGTCTGCCCCACGACGTTCGGGACCTCGATCGTCTTCTTCGCGGTGGTGCCATCGCCCTTCCCCAGGAAGAACAGCGCGTACACGATCACGCCGAGGAGCAGGCTGAGGCCGAGCACGGTGACGAGGACGGGACCCCACCGTCGTGGCTCCTCCTGCCAGATCTCATCCGAAGGGTCCATCTCCGCACGTGGGGTGGCGGCGACCGTGACCGCGTCGGGGACGACGGCACCGGTGGCAGCCATCGCGACCGCGGGGGCGCCGACGATCGGACGTCCCCGGCCGAAGCGCATGAGGTCTTCCCGCAGGTCCTCGGCCGACTGGTACCGACCCGACGGATCCTTCGTGAGTGCGCCCATCACGATGCGCTCGAGGTCGGGCGGGACGTCGCCGACGACCTCACTCGGCGGGACCACGTCCTCTCGCACGTGCTTCATCGCGACCGCGACGGGGCTTTCGGCCACGAACGGGGCGCCGCCCGTGAGCATCTCGTAGAGCACGACACCGAGGGAGTACACGTCGCTGCGGCCGTCGACCTGGTAGCCCTGCGCCTGTTCGGGGGAGAAGTACGTCGCCGTCCCGATCACGGCGCCGGTCTGGGTCAGACCGGAAGCGGCGTCGGACGGGTTCGCGGCGATGCCGAAGTCGGCGACCTTCACCTGCCCCGACGGCGCGATGAGCACGTTGCCGGGCTTGATGTCGCGGTGCACGGTGCCGTGTCGGTGCGCGAAGTCGAGCCCCGCGGCGATCTCGGCGGCGATCCGGGCGGCCTGCATGGGTGCGAGACGACCGCGGGAGCGCAGGACATCGCGGAGCGACTCGCCCTCCACGTACTCCATGACGATGTAGTAGGTGCCCCGTTCGCGCCCGTAGTCGTAGACGCCCACGATGTTCGGGTGGTTGAGCATCGCCGCATGCTGGGCCTCACGGCGGAACCGCTCGACGAAGCTCGGGTCGATCGCGAACTCCGAGAACAGGATCTTGACGGCGACCTCACGGTCGAGCTGCTGGTCGCGGGCCACGAAGACCTCGGCCATCCCGCCGCGCGCGAGGGCCCGCTCGATCTCGTAGCGGTTGGCGAGGACCTCGCCGACCTGCGTCATCGACCCACCCGTACGGGGGCCCGTCCGGGCAAGGCTGTGATCATCGGGGCTTCACGGTAGTTCTACGGGGTCGAGGTGGGTGGGCACGGCGCCGCGCCGCCTCACAGTCGCCCTCGCACAGCCCGAGCGCCTGGCGTAGCACCCTGGCCGCGATCGGCGCCGCGATCCGTCCCCCGGTCGCCTCGGACCCGATCGAGCCACCCCGCTCGACGAGCACCGCGACCGCCACGACAGGCGCTTCGGCGGGCGCGAACCCGATGAACCAGGCGTGGGGGTCGCCGCCGTCGGCCTGCGCGGTCCCGGTCTTGCCCGCCACCGTCACCCCGGGGATGCGGGCCGCGGTCCCCGTGCCCTGGGGGCTCTCGACGACGGTCACCATCATCGCGGCGACGGCCTGGGCCGTCCCTGCGCTCACCGCCGTGCGCCACGTCCCGGGAGCGATCCGACGGACGAGATCGCCCTTCGAGTCCCGGATCTCGGACGCGACGTGCGGCTTCATCAGCACCCCGCCGTTGGCGATCCCCGCGGCGACCATCGCCATCTGGAGGGGGGTCGCCGAAACGTCGCCCTGCCCGATGCCCGCGAGCGCGAACAGCGGCTGATTGTCGGTGAAGCTGCCGGGGCGCGGGCCGATGCTCGCGACGGCACCCGGCGCGAGGTCGAGCGGCGGGACCGCGCCGATGCCGAAGCGGTTCATCCCCGGGACGAACGCGTCCCCGATGTCCAGGCCGAGCTGTCCGAACGTCGTGTTGCACGACGCCGTGAAGCTCTGCGCGAGGGTGCCCCCGCAGGTGCGTCCACCGAAGTTCTGGAGCGTGTTGTCGGTCTGGGGGAGGTCGAGCTCGCGCAGCACCGGGTACGACGGCGCATCGGGCGTGCTCACGCCGTTCTCGATCGCGACCGACGCGGTGACCACCTTGAACGTCGAGCCGGGTGCGTAGACCTCCCGGTACGCCCGTGGCAGGTCGGGCTTGTCGGGGTTCGCGACCAGTCCGCGGAAGTAGTCCTGCACCGCTTTGGTGTCGTGGTCGGCGAGTGGCTGGTTGTCGTACGCGGGGCTCGAGTACAGCGCGAGCACGGCACCCGTCCGGACGTCGAGTGCGACCACCGACCCGCGCTGGAAGCCGAGGCCTTCGGCGGCGGCCCGTTGGACATCGGCGCGCAGGGAGAGGACGACCGTCCCGGTGCCGTCCGAACCGCTCACGAGGTCGGGGAGGTTCTGGAGCTGGAGCTCGGTGTCGCGCCCGACGAGCGCGTCGTTGTAGGTCTTCTCGACGCCGCTGTTGCCGATCACGAACGACTGGTATCCGACGACCTGGCTGAACAGCGAACCGTCGGGGTACTGGCGCTGGTACTTGAAGTCGGTGGCGTCGTCGACCTCGACCGACGATGCCACCACCACGCCGTCGGCGGTGACGATCGGCCCGCGCGGGCGATTGGCGTCGCGCAGCGCACCCCGGGTGTTGCGGGGGTCGTCGGCGAGCCGATCGGCGTCGATCACCTGGAGGTAGGTGAGCTGGGCGACCAGCACGAGGACGAGCACGATCACGGCGACGCCGACCCGGCGGATGGCGCGGTCCATGGTCGGCTACCCGTGGACGGCAGCGGTGGCGGCCGAGGCGCGCCCCGGTTGCGCACCGCGCGCGTTGTCGTCGGAGATGCGCAGCAGCAGCGCGGCGATCCCGAAGTTTGCGACCAACGACGAGCCGCCGTAGGAGACGAACGGGAGTGTGACCCCGGTGAGCGGGATGACGCGGGTCACGCCGCCGATGATCACGAAGCTCTGGATGCCGATGATCGTGGTGAGGCCGGCGGCGAAGAGCTTCGAGAACGGGCGGGTCGCCTGCACGGCGATCCGGTAGCCGGACCCGACGAGGAGGAGGATGCCCGCGAGCACCGCCACGGTGCCGATCAGGCCGAGCTCCTCGCCGATGGCCGAGAACACGAAGTCGGTCGCGGCGTTCGGGATCTGCTGGGGGTTGCCGAGCCCGAGACCCGTCCCGGTGAACCCGCCGGTCCCGAACGCGAACATCGACTGCACGATCTGGAAGCCCGCATCCTGGGCGACCGACCAGGGATCGATCCAGGTGCTGACGCGCGCCTGCACGTGGTCGAACAGGCGATAGGCGATCGTGGCGCCACCGAGGAACAGGACGAGACCGAACAGGAGGTACGCGGCCCGTTCCGTCGCCACGTAGAGCATCGACGAGAACAGCGCGAAGAACAGCAGCGCCGACCCGAGGTCCTTCTGGCGGACCATGATCACGATCGAGACCGCCCAGGCGAGCAGGAGCGGGCCGAGGTGCTTGGGGTCGGGGAGGATCAGACGCCCGAGCCGCCGGCCGCCGCTGCTGAGCAGCTCGCGCTTGTCGACGAGATACGCGGCGAAGAACACGGTGAGCAGGACCTTGGCGGCCTCGCCCGGCTGAAAGTTGATGGGCCCGAACCCGACCCACAGGCGCGCGCCGTTGATCGTCTTGCCGATACCCGGCAGGAGGGGGAGGACGACCGCGACAAGGCCGAGGAACAAGAAGGTGTACCGGTAGCGCTCGAGCGTGCGGACCCTCCGTACGACGACGAGCGTCACGACGAACACCCCGACACCGGCCGCGGCCCAACCCGCCTGGCTGCGTGCGAGGTCGCGGTCGAGGCGTGAGATCGTGACGAAACCGATGCCGTTCAGGAACGCGACGATCGGGAGCAGCGCGGGATCGGCGAGCGGAGCGAGGCGTCGCACCGCGTAATGAGCGACCACGTAGAGGATGATCATCACCGCCAGGAACAGCCACAGGTCGGGTGGCAGGTTCGGCTTGTCGGCGAGCTGGACGAGGACGTAGCCGAAGATCGTGATGATCACCGCGACGAGACCCAGGCGCAGCTCGACGTTGCGCCGGCGGCTGGTCACGCTCATCGGCGCCGCCACCAGCGGCTGCGTGTCGCGTCCTCCACGGGCTCGGTCGGGGCGTCGGCCGACGCAGGCGGGGCCGTGGGCTCCGGAGCCCCCGCGACGTTCACGATGTCGATGACGACCACGGTGATGTTGTCGACGCCACCGGCGGCATTGGCCGCGTCGATGAGGTCGCGTGCGACGTCCTGGGGATCGTCGGTCTCGACGAGGTTCCTCGAGAGGTCGTCCTCGCTCACCATGTTCGTGAGCCCGTCGGAGCAGAACAGGAAGCGGTCACCGTCGGCCAGCACGACCTCGACGACGTCGACCTCCACGCCGGAATCGAGGCCGAGTGCGCGCGTGATCATCGATCGCCGCGGGTCCGTCTCGGCCTCGGCCTCCGTGATCTCGCCCGCGCGGATGAGCTCCTCGACGAGGCTGTGGTCGGTCGTGACCCGCTGGAGCACACCTTCGCGGAGCAGATACGCACGCGAATCGCCGACATGGCCGAGCACGAGCGACCCATCGGCGAGCGCGCCGGCCGTGATCGTGGTGCCCATGCCGCGGAGGTTCGGGTCGGCGATCGACTGGTCGTGCACGGCCTCGTTCGCGGCGCCGACCGAGTCCTCGATCGTGGCGCCGGCCAGGAACGCGATGCGCAGGGCTTCGAGCGCGGTCGCGCTCGCCACCTCGCCGCCACGGTGGCCGCCCATCCCGTCGGCGACGGCGATGAGCCCCAAGTCCTCGGCGACGAGGAAGCCGTCCTCGTTGTGGTCGCGCACGCGCCCCACGTCGGTGGTGGCGCCGACCCGGATCTCCACCGTCATCGCACGAGCTCGGCGATGGTCTGGCCGAACTGCACGCGGTCGCCGCGCCGCACCTTCGTGGCGACGGTCACCGGCGCACCGTTGAGGTGGGTGCCGTTCCGGGAACCGAGGTCCTCCACGAACACGTCGGAGCCCCGCCGGAACACGCGGGCATGCACGGTCGAGACGAACTGGTCCTCGGTGAGGACGATGCTGCAACCGCCACCCCGCCCGACGGTGATCTCGTCGCCGAGGGGGTAGGTCTCGCCGCGCTGCGCTGCCGGCTCGAGGATGCGCAACCGTGCGCCGCGCTTGGTCGCCTTCACCGGCCGCGGCTCGGCGTCGGAGCCCGCGGCACCGACGAGCGCCGGTGCCCGGAGCTCGAGCACGACGACCCGGACGACACGCCAGAGGAAGAGGTAGATGAGCGCGAGGAAGCAGAACTTCAGGACGGTGAGGAGCGACTCGGAGACGGCGGCGGCCAGTTGGATCACAGCGGCGTCAGGTCACGACTCGGTTACGACGCCTCGAAGCGGAGCACCGTGTTCCCGATGCGGATCTCGTCGCCGTCGCCGAGCGGCTGCTCGCGCACCGCGTTGCCGTTGACGAGCGTTCCGTTCATGGAGTCGAGGTCGCAGAGGACGAACCCGTTCCCCTGTGGTCGGATCTCGGCGTGCCGACGCGACGCCCGGGCGTCGGCGACGACCACGTCGGAGTCGGACTGTCGCCCGATCCGCAACACCTGCTCCCCGAGGGGGATACGACGTCCGTCGGGGAGCGCGAGGGACCCGACGCGAACGCCTTCGTGGATCTCGGCGGCGACGTCGCACTCGCCGGCGCGCAGCTCGTCGTCGGCGACGAGCGTCACCGTGACGGGCCCGACGAAGTGGTAGCCCTCGGAGCGTGCGTGCTCACGAGCGACCTCGGCGAGCTCGCGGGCGAGGGCGTCGGCGAACGACTCGAAGCGGTCGAAGTCCTCGAGCGAGAGGTACACGCCAATGTTGTTGGGGGCGACCGGCACGCCGTCCACGCCCATCGATCGCTCATCGTCGAGCGTTCGGGTCATGCGGCGCCCGACCTCCACCGGCTCGAGGCCACTGCGGAAAGCCTTGCTGAACGAACCCTCGACGAGGCGTTCCAGGCGTCGCTCGAACGACTGCATTCCCACGGCGACGAGTGTACGACGGAGGTCGCGCGGGCGCGCGTCGCTCGTGAGGGCGGGAAGGGTGACGGGTAGGATCGTTGTTCGCCCGGGCGAGTGGCGGAATTGGCAGACGCGCAGGCTTCAGGTGCCTGTGTCCGAAAGGATGTGGGGGTTCAAGTCCCCCCTCGCCCACTGGAGCTCCGTCCGCGCCATTCAGGGCACCGTGGTGTCAGGAGTCGGCGACCTCTTCGTCGGACGCGCGATCGAGGTCGAGGGCCAGCGAGTTGATGCAGAAGCGCTGACCGGCCGGGCCCGGGCCGTCGTTGAAGACGTGGCCGAGGTGCCCACCGCAGCGTCGGCACACGACCTCCGTGCGCAGCATCCCGTGCGAGAGGTCGCGCTTGGTCTCGACGGCATCGGCGACGGCCGGCTCGGTGAAGCTCGGCCACCCGGTGCCGGACTCGAACTTCGTCGACGCGGAGAACAGCTCGGCGCCACAGCCCGCGCAGCAGTACGTGCCGTCGTCGTGGCAGTCCCAGTACTCGCCGGTGAACGCGGGTTCGGTGCCCGCGTGGCGGAGCACCTGGAACTGCTCGGGCGTCAGCGCGCCCTTCCACTCGTCGTCGGTCTTGGTGATCTCACGGTCGGTGTCCTTGCCCATCTGCATCCCTCTTCGTGTGTGGTTCGTGGTGTTCGTTACGCGGGCTTGTGGACCCACGCCTCGATCTCGAACGATGCCCCCATCGGGAGCCACGCGACGCCGACGGTGCTGCGGGCGGGGCGGTGCTCACCGACCACCTCGGCGTACACCGCGTTCACCGCCGGCATCGCACGCGGGCTCTCGGTCGCGACGAACAGTGTGACCTTCGCGACGTTGGCCCACGTGGCGTCGCAGTCGCCCAGGATCGCGGTCACGTTGTCGAGGGCGCGGCGCGCCTGGACGTCGATCCCGCCCTCCACGAGCGCACCGGTCTCGGGATCCATCCCGACCTGCCCCGAGCACACGATCCAGTCACCGATGCGCACCGCGGTCGAGTAGGGCCCCGCCGCGAACGGCTGGCTCGGCGTGGGGATGGCTTCGATGGTCATCGAACACTCCTGTGTCTGCGGACGCATCAATGATCAAGGGAGGAGGCGGGGGGCGTGCCAGCCGTCGGCATCGCCGATGAGTGCGTCGGCTTGGTCCGGACCCCACGTGTGGGGTTCGTACGGGAGTGCCGGCGAATGGTCGGTGAGGACGCGGTCGACGACGCGCCACGCCGCCTCGACCCCGTCCTCGCGGGCGAAGAGCAGGTTCTCGCCGTCCATCGCATCGCCGAGGAGCCGCTCGTACGGCGTCATCTGCTCGTCGCCGTCCTCGCAGAGGAACAGCTCCACGGTCTCGCCGACGAAGCCGTCGCCCGGCTGCTTGGCGCGTGCGCCGATCGCTATCTGCATCTCGGGGTTCAGCCGGAAGCGGACGTAGTTGGTGTCGCGCGGGAGCTCCTCGTACTCGGCGAAGACCCGTTGCGGAGGACGGTGCAGCTCGACCCGTACCTCGGTGCAGGTGTTCGGCAGGTTCTTGCCTGCACGGACGTAGAACGGCACGTCGGCCCAGCGCCACGAGTCGATGTGCAGGCGCACGGCCGCGTAGGTCTCGACATCCGAGTCGGGTGCGACACTCTCCTCGTCGTGGTACCCGACGAACTGGCCGCGCACGAGATCGTCGGGCTCGAGCGTGCGCATCGCGCTGAACACCTTCTCCTTCGCGCTTCGAAGGTCCTCGGCACCCGGCCCGGCCGGAGGCTCCATCGCGAGCAGCGCGACCGTCTGGAGGAGGTGATTCTGCACGACGTCGCG
>JBKJJI010000086.1:0-4624 GCA_046598115.1 Acidimicrobiia bacterium
GGCGTCGACACCGGGAGGGAGGCGACCTCGCGGACGACCACCGGATCGGCCTTCTCGCCTCCGCTCGAGAAGACGACCTTCACGCCGGCCCGCCGCTCGGGGGCGGCGTCAACATCGGCACCGTCGAACACCACGACGATCGCGCAGCGCAGACGGAGGTGGAGGCGGGCCAGCGCACCGATCAGCCAGGCCCGCTGGTCCGAGATCGAGGCATCGCCCCGGCCGGCCATGGAGACGTTGTAGCCGTCGATCACGAGCTGCACGCTCCGGGTCCGGAGCATCGCGTCGAGACCGTCGGGCGTCTCGGCGACGAGGCCGGGAGGGCACGGCACCTGCGCGCGCGCGACGGCGGCGACGGGCGCGCTCGGCACGGGCGCATGGCGGGTGATCTTCGTCAGGCCCTCCAGCCTCGTGGCGAGCCGCTGCGCTTCCGACGCGGCGTCGGCGAGCAGGCGGAGCTCGGAGGCGTCGAGACCACCCCCCTGTTCGCGCACCTGTTCGCGCTGGCGGACCTCGCGCCGGAGGTCACGCAGCGACTGCTCGGCTTCGCGCGCCCGAATCGACTCCCGCGCGAGTCGCGCTTCGGCATCGGCGACCGCGACACGAGCGGTCTCGACAGCTTCCTCGCTCGCGGTGTCGCGTCGCGTCGACTCTTCGATGGCCCGATCGGCCCGGAGCTCGCGCTCCCGGCGGTCCTTGCGCTCGTCGCGCAGCTGCCCTTCCAGCCGGCCGACAGCCGCGACGGCGTCGTCGCGCGCTTCCTCGGCCCTGCGGCGAGCCTCACCGAGATTCGCGCTCTGCATCTCTCGGGCCTTGGCGTCGTCGGCCCGCTCCTTGTCGGCGCGCTTCCGGTCGAAGACCACGCAGACGACACCGAGACCGAACGTCCACCCGTCGGGCCGGGCCGCGTACAGCACCGACGCGAGCAGCGGGAGGTCGGAGCGCTCGGCTGCCTCGTCGGCGCGACGGAGCGAGAGCGACGCGCTCCACGACGCGAACGCC
This sequence comes from Acidimicrobiia bacterium, assembly GCA_046598115.1. Classification (GTDB taxonomy): domain Bacteria; phylum Actinomycetota; class Acidimicrobiia; order IMCC26256; family PALSA-555; genus DASUAO01. Next base: position 1,003 of record JBKJJI010000086.1, read on the forward strand.
GCGGCAGCCTCGTCGAGCGCGAGGAACCGTTCCACGACCTCGTCCCGGAACCCCGCATCCACCTCGAGCGCTCGCCGAAGCTGCTGGCGCGCCGGGCCGCTCCCGAGCTTGCGCGGGTCGAAGCCCGCGAGCGGCCGGAGCACCGCCGGGAGCTCACCTTCGTAGTTGCTGAGCGTCGACGCCGCGACATCGAGGATCGGTGCGAGGAGCGTCTCGGGAACGGGGAGCCCCTCGATGCCCTGGCTCGCGCCCTCGTCGGTCGGGGCCGCCACGGGCTGGCTCACGACTCCCCGACGCGCTCGGGCTGGGCCAGCTCGGCCGGCAGACGTTCGATGGCAGCGTCGGCAGCGCCGCACCAACGACACGAGACCTGCTCCTCGCGCTCGTCGAGCAGCTCCTGGTCTTCGATCTCGAGCTCACCCGCGACGCTGAAGTGGTGGTACTCGCGCGTCCGGCGGGTGATCACGACGTCGAACCGCGTGAGGTTGCCGCAGCTCTGACATCGGTACCGCGCGCTCATCTCCCGATGCTACCCCGGTGCGCACGGACCACGAACGCACGTTCGCCCGACGCGGGATCGGCGCGATCAGGTCCTCCGGCGCGCACGCCGACGAGCAGCGAGTCGCTGACCCACCGCGACCAGCGCCGTCACGAGCAACGCAGTCATCAGTGCCCACAGCACGATGATCACCAGGATCGGCACGAAGCGGGTCGCGTTGCTGTCGACGATGACGTTGAGCAGACGCTGGCTGTTCAGGTACCCGGCACGACGCGCGGGGATCCCGACCGCCGCGAGCGCGATGGGGAGCGCGACGAGCCACGCGAGGACGCGCCAGTAGATCTTGACGGGCTGCGCGCCCTGGTCGGGCGAACCGACACCGATCGCGTCGCCGCGCCCCCGTGCGACACCACGCACCGGTGGCGCCGCGACCGCAACGCCTCCTCCGGGATCGGCTCCTCCAGGAGCCCCGACAGCCGCCTCCGCAGCAGCGGGAGTCGGAGCGGCCGTCGCCTGGCGCGACCCCGACCGACGTCGTGGGGGCTCAGGGGCCGCACCCTCGCTCGAGGAGACCGCGGCCGTCGTCGGGGCCGGCTTGCTCCGCACGGACGCCGCCGCGGCCCGATGGTCGTCCTGGAGCCCGGGCGGGACCTTCGTGACCTGGCCACAGCCCTCGCACTCGAACGTGTCGCTGCCCGTCAGGGTGTCGATCCGTCTCTTCGTCCCGCAGCTCGGGCATTGCAGCGCCTTGGCCATCAGCAGCCATCCTCGCGGGCGGCGGCACTCGTGCGCACGAACGTGTCCAACGCGGCCGCAGCACGCCCGTCGTCGAGAGCCGCGAACGCGAGGTCGAGACCTTCCGCGAGATCAGTCGCGAGGTCGGCGACCACCAGCGCGGCCGCACCGTTCAGCGCCGCGATGTCGCGCGCGGGACCCGCCTCGCCGGCGAGCACGCTCCTGACGACGGCCGCGTTGGCCGCCGCGTCGCCCCCGACCAGGTCGGCAGGCACAGCGGCGGCGAGACCGAGCGAGATCGGATCCACGTCGTAGGTTCGCACCGATCCACCAGCCAGCTCGTGGATGGTCGAAGGAGCGGTCGTGGTCAGCTCGTCGAGACCGTCGTGGCCGTGGAACACGAGCGCCCGCTCGGCGCCGAGCATCTCGAGTGCCGCCACCATCCGCTCTGCCATCGCGGGGTCGGAGACGCCGACGGCCTGACGACGGACCCTGGCCGGGTTTGCGAGCGGCCCGAGGAAGTTGAAGGTTGTCGGGACCCCGAGCTCGCGCCGGGGCCCGGCCGCGAAGCGCAGCGCGGGGTGGTACCGGGGTGCGAAGCAGAACCCCACGCCGGCCTCACGGACGCACCGAGCCACGCCCTCGGGACCGAGGTCGATGACGACACCGAGCTCCTCGAGCACGTCGGCCGATCCGCATCGGGACGACGCGGCCCGGTTGCCGTGCTTGGCAACCCGCGCGCCGGCGCCCGCCGCGATCAACGCCGCCATGGTCGAGACGTTCACCGACCCGGAGCGGTCACCGCCCGTGCCGCACGTGTCGATGAGCGGCCGCTCGTCGTCGACGTCGACCCGCTCGGCGAACTCCAGCATCGTGCGGGCGAGCGCGGCGAGCTCCTCGCTCGTCTCACCCTTGGAGCGGAGACCGACCGCGAAGCCTGCGATCTGCGCGTCGGTGGCCTCACCGGCGAGGATCGCGGCCATGGCCCGCGCGGTGGCGTCGGCCGAGAGGTCCTCGTGCGCGACGAGCGGAGCGAGCACCTCGGTCCAGATGGATCCCGCTCCGACCTCGGTCACGGCGCTCAGTCCCACCAGAGCGTGCGGTCGAGCACGCCGCGCGCGATCAGGCCGAGCTGCACCTGGCTCGTCCCCTCGACGATCGTGAGCTGCTTCGCGTCGCGGTAGAAGAGCTCGAGCGGGTGGTCCTCCATGTACCCGGCCGCGCCGAGCATCTGGAGCGCCTCGCCCGAGACCCGGACCGCGACCTCCGTGGCGTGGTACTTCGCCATCGAGAGGAACGGGACGTGCTCCCGCGTGAACTCACCGCGGTCTGCCATCCATGCCGCCCGGTAGGTGAGCAGCCGGGCCGCCTCGATCTCGGTGGCGAGCTCGGCGATCTTCCACTGGATCCCCTGGAAGTCGGCGATCGTCTGGCCGAACGCCTCGCGCTGCTGCACGTAGTCAACGGCGTACATGAGCGCGCCCTCGGCGAGACCGATGCCGCGGGCGGCGACGATCGGGCGCATCGAGTTGAGCCCGAGCATCGCGAGCCGGAACCCTCCGACATCGCCGATCACGTTCTCGTTCGGGACGCGGACCCCGTCGAGGACCAGCTCGCCGGTGTCGACGCCTCGCACCCCCATCTTCCGGTCGATCCCGCCCACGCTGAGCCCTGGCGCGTTCCGGTCGACGATGAACGCCGTGATGCTGTCGTGGGCGCGGGAGTCGACCGGCCCCGTCTTCGCGAAGACGCAGTACCAGTCGGCCTGACGGACACCCGACATCCAGCACTTCGTGCCGGTCAGGACCCAGTCGTCGCCGTCGCGCACGGCTCGGGTCCGCATGCCCATCACGTCGCTGCCGGCCTGGACCTCCGAGAGGCCGAACGCGGCCCGGGTCTCCCCGTGGGCGAGCGGCGTGAGGTACCGGCGCTTCTGGTCGTCGGTCCCCGCGATGAGCAGTGGACCGGTCGGGAGGCGCGTGAGCAGCAGCATGAGAGCAGCAGCCTGCGAGTACTTGGAGACCTCCTCGATCGCCAACGTGAGGCCCATGATCCCGGCGCCGGACCCGCCCAGCTCCTCGGGGATGCAGAGGCCGGTGAGGCCGGCGCCCACGAAGACGTCGAAGAGGTCCTGGGGGTACTCCTCGGTCCGGTCGATCTCGCGCGCGCGGGGCGCGACCTTGTCCTGGGCCAGCTTGCGGACGGTTGCCTGCAGCTCGACGAGCTCGGGTGGGAGGTCGAAGCGCACCGGAGAAGGCTACCGGCACCGACCCGGCACGGACCCGTCGCGGTGTGTGCACTCAGGCGCTCTGGCGGCGGGCGCGGACGAGGCGACGTCGCTCGAGCGCGGTGCGCCCACCCCACACGCCGTCCTTCTCCTTCGCGGTG
>JBKJJI010000131.1:0-8672 GCA_046598115.1 Acidimicrobiia bacterium
GAGCAGGAGCGCCCCGAGCGATCGGCGCGACTCCTCACCGAAGGGGAAAGGCGCCACCCGACCCGCTCGGCCGACCCGAGCAGGCCAGGTGGCGGCGAATCTCTCAGGTTCCGCGACAGCGGGGGAGTGCCGGCCACCGGGCCTGCTCGGGTCGGCCGAGCGGGTCGGGTGGCGCCTTTCCCCTTCGGTGAGGAGTCGCGCCGATCGCTCGGGGCGCTCCTGCTCTCCAGCGTTGCCTGGTCCGGGCGGTCCTGGTGCCTGAGAGATTCCGGGGAGTGGTTGCTCCTTCGGCGCCTCGCTCGCCACTCGCGCGATCGAGGCTCTCCCGCCCGGGTTCGACGGCTTCGTGCGAGCGTACCCGTCGACCGCGGCCGCGGGCTCCCCCGGGTCAGGTCGGGGGGTCAGGTCGGGGGGTCAGGTCGGGGGGTCAGGTTCGAGCGGTGAGGAACGGGCCCCCGAGGACCGTCGCCGGGACGGACCGGCCCCGGACGTCGAGGGTCACCGGGGTGTCGTCGGCCACATCGGGCGGGAGGAACGCGAGCGCGATGCCCCGCTCGAGCACCGGGGAGAAGTTCCCGCTCGTCACCTCCCCCACGGTGGCACCGTCGATCCGCACGTCGGCGCCTGCCCGCGCGATCTGGCGTCCGTCGACGAGGAGCCGTCGGAGTCGCCGCCGCACCCCCGCATCGCGCTCGGCGAGCAGCGGGTCCCGGCCGCGGAAGTCGCCCTTGTCGAAGCGCACGACCCAGGCCAGGTCGGCCTGGAGAGGGGTGATCCCGGGGCCGAGCTCGTGGCCGTGGAGCGGCAGACCGGCTTCGAGCCGGAGCGTGTCGCGAGCGCCGAGCCCCGCAGGGGTGATCCCGGCCTCCAGGAGCGCACGCCAGACGTCGACCGCGGCCGCGAGCGGGACGTGCAGCTCGACGCCGTCTTCCCCGGTGTACCCGGTCCCCGCCACCCAACCCGGGGGCTCGGCCCCGTAGGTCGTGGCGGCGACGTGGAACCGCCCGACTGCTGCGGCCTCGGGGAAGACCGTCGCGAGGAGGGCGCGGGCCTCGGGGCCCTGGACCGCGAGCACGACCCGCTCGGCGGTCACATCGTCGACCGTGTACGCCTCGCCGCCGTCGCCCTGCCACTCCCCCTGCCTGTTGGGCGCCGCGCGGACGGCTGCGACGAGTTCGTCGGTGTTCGACGCGTTGGGCATGACGAGGAAGTCGTCGTCGCCAACCCACCAGACGATGATGTCGTCGACGACTGATGCGTCGTCGGGGTCGAGGAGGTGGGTGTACTGGGCCCGCCCCGGCGCGATCCGACCGAGGTCGTTCGTGAACGCCCACTGGAGCGCCTCCCGGGCCCGGGTGCCCGCGACCCGGACGGAGCCGAGGTGCGAGACGTCGAAGACGACCGCGCGTTCCCGGCACGCCCGGTGCTCCTCGAGCACGCCGGCGTACTGGATCGGCATCTCCCAGCCCCCGAAGGGGACCAGGCGGGCGCCGAGCGCGCGGTGCTCGGCGTCGAGCGGGCTGTGACGCATCCGGGCGAGCCTAGGTTCTGCGTCGGGTGTTCTGGGTCAGGCGCTCGCCGCGCGTGGCTGCGCCGCGTCCCCCGGGCGCTCCGGTGTCGGGACCTGCACCAGCTGGCTCGGCGGCTCGAGGCCGAACTTCCCGAGCAGCTGCAGGTAGTCGCGCTGGTAGAGCACCCGGATGTCGATGTCGGGGTGCTGCTCGCGAAGCCGACGAGCCTTCCGGTTCTTCTTCGTGACCAGCTTCTGGTTGAGCGTCGTGATCTCGATGTACTGGTCGAAGGCCGGGAGGTAGAAGTCGGGCGTGAACGCCTGGACCGGATTTCCCGCCCGGTCGCGTTCGAGCACGAACGTCCGCGGCTCGTACTCCCAGGCGACCCGATAGAAGTCGAGGAGCTTGGCGAACTGGCGCTCGGAGTTGTGCGCGAAGCGGACGGTCTCGTGCGGCAGCGTCGAGGCCGCGTCGTCGCCTGCCGGGGGCGTGGCGACCGGGCCGAGGCCCTCCGACGTCGGGCTAGGAGCCAGTGGCCCGCGATCCGAGGTCGCTGATCCCCGAGTCGACCTCGCCGACCACCGCGCCCATGGGCACGATGTTCAGCACGCCCTGACCGCGGCGTACGAGGTCGATGAGCGCGTCGCCGTCGCGGGCGAGGACCGAGGTGGGTCCGGCGAGCACGAGGCTCGCGGTCTGCCAGTCGGCGCCCTCCTCCTCGCGGAGGTACTCGATGGCGCGGCGCGCGTTCTCGAGCTTCACCCCGGCGTCGAGGAGGCTCTTCACGACGCGGAGCCGCACGAGGTCGCGGTAGGAGTACCGGCGCTGGCTCCCGCTCCCGTGCGCCTCGGCGAGCGACGGCTTCACGAGTTGCCTGCGATCCCAGTAGTCGAGCTGGCGATACGTGATGCCCACGATCTCGCAGGTCTGCTTCCCGCTGAACCCCGGCTCACCGGCGGCGTCGGCCGCGCCACTCGCCGTGTCGCTCGCCGTGCCACGCGCCGTACCTCCCTCGGGCCCGACGGGGACCACGTCGAGGCTGCCCTGCACGGGACTGCTGTCGGAGACGCCTGCTCGCTTCGAGATGGGGCCTGTTGCCATCGGTCATCGCTCCAGGGGGAGAGTCACACGTCCGTAGTTCCACGCATGACAGTACCGGAGGCCGCGCGCGGCGTCAACGGTACCGAGCAGGCCGCCGGATCAGGCGGCCCAGATCAGGCGGCCCAGATCAATCGGAGGCGAAGTCCTCGGGCTGGACCTGGTCGAGGAACTCCCGGAACTCCTCGACCTGCTGCTCCTCCTCGTCCTCGTCGAAGAGGACGCCCGCCTCCTCCAGCACCGCCTCGGCGGCGAAGATCGGCACGTGGTCGGGGTACCGGGCGGCGAGCGCCAGCGCGTCGGAGGGGCGCGAGGAGATCCGCTGCGTCGTCCCCTCGCGGTCGATCTCGATCTCGGCGAAGAACGTGCCGTCGTGGAGCTCGGTGATCACCACCTGTCGGAGCGTCACGCCGAGGTCGTCGAGGACGGTCTTGAAGAGGTCGTGCGTCATCGGTCGCGGCGTCTCCATGCCCTGGAGCGCATACACGATGGCGGTCGCCTCGGGTGGACCGATGAAGATCGGCAGGTAGCGGGCTCCCGACTCCTCGCGGAGCAGCACGATCGGCTGATTGGTCGGTACCTCGACCCGCACGCCGACGAGCGACATCTCGATCACCTGCGCCGCCTTTCAGACCTCATCGACCATAGCATCGCGCTGTTGGGGCTCCGCTCGGGCAGCGGGGCCCGGATCCGAGTTGGCGGTGTAGAGGGCACGACAGGCGTCGGGATCCGCGTCGAGCGCCGCGCGATCCGCACGTACGACCATCGGGAGGTTCCGGTACCGCTCCCCCACGTGCAGCCCGTAGCCCAGGACGAACGCGTCGCCCGGGATCGTCTCGCCCACGTAGCGCGGCTCGACCGGCACGATCCGCCGCTCGGCGCGGTCGAGGAGCGTGCACAGCTCCACGGCACGCGGACCGAGGCTGCGCACGTGGTCGAGGAGGTAGGCCGAGGTCAGACCAGTGTCGACAAGGTCCTCGACGAGCACCACCGATCGGTCGGCGACGTCGACGTCGAGGTCCCGCAGGAGCCGGACGCGGCCGGAGTCGGGTGCGTAGCGCGAGATGGCCAGGAAGTCGACGACCGTGTCGGGCGCGGGCCGGAGTCGCCCGAGCGCGCGGGCGAGGTCTGCGGTGAACAGCAGGGCGCCCTTGAGCACGCCGACGAGGACGATCCCGTCCGGGTGGTCGGTGGCGATCCGGCGGGCCAAGGTCTCGACGCGTGCCGCGAGCGTCGTCCGATCGAGGAGGATCTCGGTGCCGCCGGTCACCCCTGCAGCTCGGCGCGCAGCGCCTGACGCAGCATCTCGGTCCGGAGCCGTCGAGCGAGGCGAGCGAGCTCCTCGACCTCCTCCTGGAGGCGTTCCCGGGCCGCGGGGTTGCGCTGGCGGAGGTACGGGAGCAGCACCTGCCCGAAGAGCGCGCCCTCGCGCTCGGCGAAGTGGCGGTACATCTTGAGGTGGCGGGCCTGGATGCCCCTGCCCTGGAAGCCTGCGGCGATGGTCCCGACCGCTAGGGCCTCCTCGCCGTACAGGGCGCGTGCGCCCTCCCCCACGATCGCCGTGATCAGGCCGTGGGCCTCGAGGTCGCTGAGCTGGGCATCAGTGAGCTCGGTCGCCTCGAGGAGCTCGGCGCGTGTGAGCTCGTCGCCGGGCTTGGAGTCGTCGTGGCGCAGCGCGCCGATCGGCTCGTCGTCACCCGTGCCGTCACCGAGGTCACCCAACGGGAGCTCGACCGCGGCCGCGGGGTCCCGAGGGGCGGACGTCGCACCGCCTTCGGCTGGCGCTGCGGGCATCCCCGACGACCCGTACTGGTCGAGGCGTTCGCGGATGACGCGCAACGGCAGGAAGTTGTCGCGCTGCTGGGTGAGGATCCACCGAAGGCGCTCGAGATCCTCGTCGGAGAACTTTCGGTACCCCGAGGGTGTGCGCTCGGGATCGAGCAGCCGCTGGCTCTCGAGGAAGCGGATCTTGGAGATCGTCACGTCCGGGAACTCGTTGCGGAGGCGGTCGAGGACCTCCCCGATCGAGAGGTGCCCGCCGTCGTCGCCGGCCGTGGGCTCCTCGGACGGGCTGGCAGCGGGCGTGTCGGCCCCCGTCATGTCGGCGTCGGTCATGCGGGCGACGCCTCCTGCGCACCTCCGAGGACGAACGTGAAGACGAACCGCCCCACCTGGATCTCGTGCATGTCGCGCAGCGGGGCCCGGTCGACGCGCTCGTGGTCGACGTACGTCCCGTTCAGGGAACCGGCGTCGGAGATCTCGTACCCGCTCGCGGTGCGCTCGACGACGGCGTGACGACGGGAGACGGTGACGTCGTCGAGGAAGATCTCGGAGTCGGGGTGGCGACCGAGGGCGGTCGCGTCGGCGTCGAGGACGTAGGTGCTCCCGGCGTTGGGGCCACGGCGCACCACGAGCATCCCGAGCCCGTCGGGGAGCTGGTCGAGGAGATCGCCGAGCTCGGCCTCGAGGCTCTGGCGGTCCTCGATGACTGCGAGCGCCGCGGTCGTGTCGTCATCGACCACCATCGGGGTCCCGCACGACGAGCAGTACTTCGCCCCGGCCTCGTTCGAGTGGCCGCAGGACCGACAGTTCACGGCGTGAGGCTACTGACGGGAGGGCGGACCATCAACGTGCGTGCACCGGGCTCGACGATCACTGGGCCTCGACGAGCTGCTGGTACGCCGCGGCGTCCATCAGCTCGTCGAGCTCGGCCGGGGCGCTCATCGCGACCACGAAGATCCACCCGTCACCGTACGGGTCCTGGTTCAGGAGCTCGGGCGTCGTGGCGAGCGCGCCGTTCACCTCCACGACCTCTCCCGAGATCGGGGTGTAGACGTCGGAGACGGACTTGGTCGACTCCACCTCGGCGCACGTCGCATGCGCGCGGAGGGTGGCGCCGACCTTCGGCAGCTCCACATACACGACGTCGCCGAGAGCGTCCTGGGCGAAGTCGGAGATGCCGACCCGGGCCCGGTCACCGTCGACGGACACCCACTCGTGCTCGGCGCTGAAGCGAAGCCCTTCGGGATAGTTCACCTGCTGCTCCTCGGTGTGCTCGACCGGATGCGACAGCCGGATCGTAGGTCGCGTCCGGCGGATCTCACGCCTGCGCCGCCCGGTCGGCGTCGCGCCGGAGCACGTCGGTGTACTCGGCGACGAGCGCCTCGGCGCCGGTCGCGTCGGCGGCCTCGGCCCACAGGGGGGTGCAGGCGCGCTCGGGGTCGGGCAGGACGAGTACCCAGGCGTCGTCGCGCAGGATCTTGACGCCGTCGACGAGGACCACGGGTCGGCCGGCCTCCGCCTCGACGAGCTCACGCATGACCGCGCCCTTGCGCTCCCACGGTGTAGGGACCTCCGCATGGCGCAGATGCACCGCCGGCAGCTCGGCGACGACCGACGAGAGCGTGCGACCCGTCGCGGCGAGGAGATCGAGCACATGGGCGAGCGTGGCCGTCGCGTCGTAGGCAGGGAGGAAGTCGGGCCAGATGGCGCCCCCGTCGATCGAGCACGCGAAGCTGATCCCGTCCTTCGACGCGGCCTCCATGAGGGCCCGATCGGCCACCTTCGTCCACACGATGGTGGCCCCCCGCTCGGTCGCGAGGCGTTCCGCCGACTGCGACACGTTCACCGGGATCGCGATCCGTGCACCGGGGCAGCTGTCGGCGACCAGGATCACGAGTGCGAGCAGCATCTCGGTCGGCGTGAGGACGTGCCCCAGGTCGTCGACGAGCGTGACGGTCTCGCCGCCCGGGTTGATCACGCACCCGAGATCGCTCCCCGACGCCCCGACGAGCCGGGAGATGCGGTCGCGCTGCTCCTCGACGTCGATCGGTCCGGAGAGGGTGCTCGCGTACGGGTTCAGGGCGAGCACCTCGGCCCCGAGCTTGGCGAGGACCGACGGCATCGCGATCGACGCCGCGCCCGACGAGTAGTCGAGCACGACCTTGCTCGGGTTGCTGCGCATGCGCTCGGCGTCGACCGACTGCTCCAGGGCCGCCGTGTAGAACGCGATGGTGCGGGGCGGGAAGACGATGTCGCCGATCTCCCCCGCGAACGCCCGCCGGTACTCCTCGCGAGCGAGGAGCCGTTCGATCTTGCGCTGGGTCCCCTCGTCGATGTCGCGACCGTCGGCGTCGAAGAACCGGATCTCGACGCTGTCGGGATCGTCGGGCGCCAGGCGCACCGTGACGCCACCCCGCGCCTCACCGTTGCGGACCTGGAAGCGCGTGAGCGGCACGGTGGCGAGCTCGACGTCCTCGACGCTCACGCCGGCCAGGTTGAGGCCACCGATGAGGGCCCGCTTGAGCGCCCGGGCGACCCGACTGGTGTCGCGGCTGGTGGTGACGAGCGACCCGCGCTTGAGTGTCGTCGCATACGCCATCGCCACCTTCACCGCTACCTCGGGAGTCACGTCGACGTTGGCGAGGCCCCGGATCCCCCGAGGGCCGAACAGCGTCCGGGCCCCCTTGGTCTCCCAGACGATCGACGACGTGACGACGGCGTCGTCGTCGACGGTCTTGAACGGGTAGACCTTCACTCCGGTGGTCACGACGGCGCGCTCGCCGATGAAGCACTCGTCGCCGAGCACCACGCCGTCGTCGACCAGCGCGAACGTCCGGATGTCGGTCGACCGTCCGATCGTCGCGCCCCGCACCCGGGCCGATCGTCCGATGTACGCGTGGTCGTGGCAGATGCTCCGCTCCACGAACGCGTCCGCCTTCACGACGACGTCGCGCCCGAGGACCGTGTAGCCGTCGACGCGGGCGCCGGCCTCGATGCGGCAGTTGGGCCCGATGACGACCGGGCCCTCGATGCGGGCCGCCGGGTCGACCTCGGCGTTCTCCCCCACCCAGACCCGGTCGCCGACCCGGAACCCCTCGATCCCGAGCTCGACCTTCCCGTCGAGGACGTCGGTGTGCGCGTGGAGGTAGGCCTCGGTCGTCCCGACGTCCTCCCAGTAGCCCTCGGCGACGTGGCCGTGCAGGGTGCGGCCCTTCGCGAGGGCCGCGGGGAACACGTCGCCGGAGAAGTCGACGACCTCCCCCTCGGGGATGAGGTCGAACACCTCGGGCTCGCAGACGTAGATGCCCGTGTTGATCGTGTCGGAGAACACCTGACCCCAGGTGGGCTTCTCGAGGAACCGCTCGATCGCCCCGTCGGGCCGGGTGATCACGATCCCGAACTCGAGCGGGTTCTCGACCCGCTTCAGGGCGATCGACGCGAACGCCTCGTGCGCGCGGTGCGCCTCGACGAACGCGGTGAGGTCGATGTCGGTGAGGACGTCGCCCGAGATGACGAGGAAGGTGTCGTCGAGCTCGTCGGCGGCGTTGCGCACCGAGCCCGCCGTCCCGAGCGGGGACTCCTCGGTGGCGTACCGCATGCGCACGCCGAAGTCGCTCCCGTCGCCGAAGTAGTCGCGGATCTGGTTCCCGAGGTACGCGACGGTCACGACGATGTCGTCGAAGCCGTGGCGAGCGAGCAGCTCGATGATGTGCTCGATCATCGGGCGGTTGACGATCGGGATCATCGGCTTCGGTTGGTTGCTCGTGAGGGGACGCAGCCGCGTGCCCTCACCACCGGCGAGGATCACCGCCTTCACGAGGTGGCTCCGGTCGCCGCGGCGTGCCGGTCGGCGCGCCCGGCGCGCAGCGCCTCGAGCCCGGGGCGCACGTAGCCGGCGGCGGCGAGGTAGCTGAGGGCGAGGCCGCCGATCGTGAGCGCCCACGTCGCGATGTCGAAGCCGTCGTGCAGGATGCCGGGCCGCAGCGTGTCGACGAGCAGGAACCCGGGAAGCGCCATCATGAGGGCGAACGCGCCGCACTTGCCGATGAAAGTCACGTCGATGCGTCGGGCTCCCGCGAGCGCCAGCCCGAGCGTTGCGGCGCTGATGATGCCCTCACGGACCAGCACCGCGACCCCGACCCACGTGGGCAGCACACCGTCGATCATCAGGCACACCGTCGCGGTGAGGAGGAGCACCCGGTCGGCGACGGGGTCGAGGATCTTGCCCAGCTCGCTCTCCTGGTGGAACCGGCGAGCGATCCAGCCGTCGACCCAGTCGGT
>JBKJJI010000160.1:0-5903 GCA_046598115.1 Acidimicrobiia bacterium
CTGCAAGCGCACGCAGTGCACCGATCAGCTCGACCGGGCGGATTCCGCGTGGCTGGGTACCGACTTCCACGTCGACCTCGCCGTCGACGACGACGAGCTGACGGATTCCAGGCCTGAGGTCCTCGACGACGGGCCGGCCCTTGCGCGTCGTCTCGATCGGGATCTCGGTGGCGGCGAGCGCCTGTTCCACTGCTGCATCGACGTCCGTGGCGGCCATCGCGGGCCGGATCCGGAACTCGACGCTGGTGATCGCCTCCTGCAGCGCCGGAGCACGCGGCATGAGCAGCTCGGCGCCGTCGACCTCCACGCCGACCGGCAACACCTCGGTGAGCGATCGCGGCAGGTCGTCGAGCCCGACGGGACGGACGAGCTCGACGTCGAGGTACTCGGCATCGCTCTCGTGACCCACGCCGAGGGCGAGCCCGAGGCTCACGCGAGGCCTCGGCGAGAAGCCCTCCGTGAACGCGAGTGGCATCTCGGTGATCCGGAACGCTCGCTCGAACGCCCGGGCGAGGTCGCGGTGCGACACGAACCGGACCTTGCCGTGCTTGGAGAACCGGAGGCGGACGGGGAACCCGCGGTCACCCCGCACGGCCGTCGACCTTCTCCGGCGCACGGGTCCCGAGGAACTGCACCGGGACCGCGCCCCCGACCGCGAGGTCCTGGCCCGTCCCCTGGCTGCCACCGGCTGGAGCCGTCGTCGACGCGACGACGTGCTCGATGCCCTGCCCCGTGCACACGCCGCAGTCGTAGCAGGGCGTCCACCGGCAGTCGGGGAGGCCGTGCTCGTTCAGCGCGGCACGCCAGTCCTGCCAGAGGAAGTCGCGGTGCAATCCGGCGCTGATGTGATCCCACGGCAGCGGCTCGTCCTCATGGCGATGCCGGGTGACGTACCAGTCGGGATCGAGCCCCTCGGCGGCCATGGCATCGAGCCAGCGGCTGAGGTCGAAGGACTCGCTCCACTCCTGGAACGTCCCGCCGGCACGCCAGACGCGCTCGATCACGCGGCCCAGCCGCCGATCGCCACGGCTCACGATCCCCTCGGCGAATGTGGCCTCGGGGTCGTGCCACTTCATGTTCACCCCGGTGCGGCGCGTGGCATCGCGGAGCATCCCGATCTTGCGGTGCAGCTCGGACACGGAGTTCTGCCCGAACCACTGGAACGGCGTATGCGCCTTCGGCACGAACCCGCCGATCGAGGCCGTGCAGCTCGCACCTTTCGTGTGCTTGCGTCCGACCGCGACGACGTTCTTCGCCAGCTCGGCGATCCCGAGGGTGTCCTCGTCGGTCTCGGTGGGCAGACCGGTGAGGAAGTAGAGCTTCACCCGCCGCCAACCGTTCGAGTACGCGCCGTCGACGGCTGCGTAGAGATCCTCTTCGGTGATGAGCTTGTTGATGACCGTGCGCATGCGCCACGTGCCGGCCTCGGGCGCGAAGGTCAGCCCGGTGCGGCGCACCTTCTGGATCTGGCTCGCGATCCCGACGGTGAAGGCGTCGACCCGCAGCGACGGCAGCGCCACCCCGACTCCACCGGTGCCGTCCTGGCAGTCGACGAGGTCGGAGACGACGCCCTCGATCCCCGAGAAGTCGGCGGTCGAGAGCGAGGTCAGCGCGACCTCGTCGTACCCGGTGCGCTTCAGCCCGTCGCGCACCATCGTGCGGACCTGCTCCTCGGGTCGCTCGCGCACCGGTCGCGTGATCATGCCCGCCTGGCAGAACCGACAGCCGCGGGTGCAGCCCCGGAACACCTCGACGTTGAGGCGATCGTGGACGACCTCGATGAGCGGCACGAGCTGGTTCTTGGGGTACGGCCATTCGGCGAGGTCCGCGACCGTCCGCTTCTCGACCACCGCCGGGACGTCGGGGTAGCGGGGCTCGATCGCGGCGAGGCGCGCACCGTCGTAGTGGGCCTCGTACATCGACGGGACGTAGACACCGACGACGGAGGCGAGCTCGCGCAGCACGCCCTCACGGCCCCGCTTGCCCGCTCGTTTCCAGGCCGCGAGCACCTCGTTGACCTCGCCGACGACCTCCTCGCCGTCGCCGATGACGAACGCGTCGACGTACTCCGCGAGCGGCTCGGGGTTGAAGGCGCAGTGGCCGCCGACGATCACCAGCGGGTCGGCGTCGCGGCGGTCCTCGTTGCGGACGGCGACGCCGGCGAGGTCGATGCAGTTGAGGACGTTGGTGTAGACGAGCTCGGCCGAGAGGTTGAAGGCGATCACGTCGAACGCGCCCGCGTCGCGGTGGGTGTCGACGGAGAAGAGCGGCAGCCCGCGGGCCCGCAGCTCGGCCTCGAGGTCGACCCAGGGCGCGTAGGCCCGTTCGGCCGCCGCGTCGTCACGCTCGTTGAGGATCTCGTAGAGGATCTGGAGCCCCTGGTTGGGCAGGCCGATCTCGTAGGTGTCGGGGTAGACGAGGAGCCACGAGACCCGGTCGGGATGATGGACGGGAGCCTGGCTCCCTCGTTCCATCCCGATGTAGCGGGCGGGCTTCTCCACCCCGTGCAACAGGGGTTCGATCCTCGGCCACAGGTCGGGCCGGAGGTCGGTGGTCATCTGACGGCCAAGGCTAGCCGCGCCGTCGCCGAGCGGATGCCCCGTGACAGCGCCGAAACCCGCCTACGAGAAGCGGTTCATGTACACGTTGTTCACCAGCGCGACGCACGCACACGACGTCACGAGGGCCGAGCCCCCGTAGCTCATGAACGGCAGCGGGATGCCGGTGACCGGCATGATGCCCATCGTCATCCCGATGTTCTCGAAGATCATGAACGCGAACATCGCGAAGATGCCCGAGCACACGAGCGTCCCGTAGAAGTCGCGGGCGAGCCGGGCTGTTCGCCAGGTGCGCCACAGCACGATCGCGAACAACGACAGCAGCAACGACGACCCGACGAAGCCGAGCTCCTCGCCGACGACGGTGAAGATGAAGTCGGTCTGCTGCTCGGGCACGAAGCCCAGGCGGGTCTGCGGCCCCTTCAGGAACCCCTGGCCGTCGAGCCCTCCGGTCGCGATCGACTTCACCGACTGGTCCTGGTTGTAGGCGACACCCTGTTTCTTGTCGCCGGAGTCGACCACCACGGTCAGCCGGTCGAGCTGGTACTGCTTGAGGATCCCGAGGTTGAGCACGGAGTACACCGCCGTGATCCCGAGCAGCACGAGGACGAGCAGGTAGCGGGCCCGCACGCCGGCCACGGCCAGGAGGCCGACGACGATGCTGAGCAGGACCATGTTCGTGCCGAGGTCCGGCTGGAGCTGCACCAAGCCGAGGGGAACCATCGCCACCCCGATGATCACCGTGAGCCGCCACGGGTCGATATCGCCCCGGTGCTCGTTCACGTACCCGGCGAGCGCGACCACGAGGGCGAACTTGGCGACCTCCGACGGCTGGAACTGGGAGCCCAGCGGGAGCGCGAACCACGAGGTCGCACCGTTGGCGTTCGACCCGAACGGGGTGAGCACGAGGAACAGCGCCGCGCACGTGAGGATGTAGGCGAGCATCGAGAAGTCGCGCAGCTTGCGGTAGTCGATGCGGAGCAGCCCCAGGAACACCACGATGCCGAGCGTGAGCGCGATCCCCTGGCGCTTGACGAAGTAGAACGCGTCGCCCTCGATCTTGGTGTGGGTGGACGAGTAGATCATCACGAGCCCGAGCACCGCGATCATGCTCACCGCGACGATCAGGACCCAGTCGAGGCTGGAGGCCATCTCGGCGTCGAGGACGGAGCGCCGACCGCGACGCGGACCGGCGCCGGCCGCGCGCATCGCGCGCTGGTGACGCATCGGTCGTGGTGTCGGACGCGCGGGCGGGCGGCCCGGAGGGCCGGCGGCGAACGCCATCAGTCGCCCTTCGGCGGCACGAGGCGGACGTTCGCCGGCGCCAGGTTGCCGTTGAGCGCTTCGATGATGCGACGGGCGATCGGTGCCGCCACCGAGCCACCATTGCCACCCTGCTCGACGAACACGACCACCACGTACTGGGGCTGGTCAGTGTCGGGCGCAGGGTTCGGGTTCACGATCGCCACGAACGCGGAGGTGTCCTGCTTGCCTTGGATCTCGATCGTCCCCGTCTTCCCGGCGACCTCCATGCCGCCGTACCCGGCGAACGCAGACGCCGCGGTGCCGATCCCCTTCGTGACCCCGAGCAGCCCGGCCAGGATCGGAGCCCGCACCTCCGGCGCGATGTCGACCTCTCCGACCTTCTGCGGCGGGAGCTCGCGCAGGATCGTCTCACCCCCGGGGGTGAGGATCCGGTCCGCGAGCCGGGGTGCGAACCGGGTCCCGCCGTTCGCGAACGTGGCGTAGGCGACGGCCTCCTGGAGCGGCGTCACCAGCAGGTCGCCCTGGCCGACGGCCAGCGCCGCACTGTCGCCCGGCAGCCACGACCGCGTCGCCGGGTCGGGGTTGTCCTTGTTCAGCTTCCGCTTGAACGCCTGGTCGGGGATCCGGCCGGGCTGCTCGTTGGCGAGCCCGATGGTCGTCGGCTTCCCGAATCCGTATTCCCGAGCGAGGTTCTGGATCGCATAGCCGACCTCTTTGGCGCCCTTCACCGTCTCACGCTTGTTGAACGCGTCCCAGAAGCGGAACCCCTGGATGAAGAAGTAGACGTTGCTCGAGACCGAGATCGCGGTCGGCAGCGTGACCGCGCCATGGATCTCTTCCCCGGCGTTCTTGAACTCCACCTCGTTGCCCGCGGCCCCGTACTTCACCTTCCCGCGGTCGATGATCACCTCTTCGGGCGTGACGATGCCGGACTCGAGCGCGGCCTGGGCGGTGAACAGCTTCCACGTCGAGCCGGGCGGGTACTGGCCCTGGATGACCCGGTCGAGGAGCGGGAAGTTCGACGACGGATCGGTGAGCACCTTGAACTCCTCGGCCGGGATCCCGTCGGTGAACTTGGTGACGTCGAACACAGGGGCCGACGAGAGCGCGACCACGGAGCCATCGCGGGCGTCGAGCACGACTGCGGCTCCACCCGTGGCCTTGAACGTCTCGAAGCGGCTCTCCTCGTTCGGGTTTTTCAGGCCCCCGGCTGCGCGCATCCCCTGCTCGAGCGACTCCTGGGTGATCCGCTGGACGTCGAGGTCGACCGTGAGCTGGACGTCGTTGCCGGCCACCGCCTGACGATCGTCGATCTCCCGGATGAAGCGGCCACGGGCGTCGACCTCGAGCTTGCGCTCTCGCGGCGCGCCGCGCAGCTCGGTCTCGAACATCTGCTCGACACCGTCCTTGCCGATGACGTCTTCCGGTCCGTAGCCGTCGTCCTTGTGGAGCTTCTGCTCCTGGGCGTTGATCGCCCCGACGTACCCGAGCAGGTGCGGCGCGACCGCGCCGTCGGGGTACACCCGGATACTGCGGCGGACGACGTCGACCCGCGGGAACACCTCGGGGCGCTCCTTGATGAAGACGAGCGTCTCGTAGGGGACCTTGTTGGCGATGGGGACCGGCTGGTACGGGGAGTACCGCACGCTGTCGAGGCGCTTGTGGATGAACTTCTCGGTCTTGCCGAGGACCTTCGCCAGCTCGGGCACCATCTTCTTGCGCTCTTGCTTCGTGATCCCACGCCGGACCTGGACGCTGTTGACGAGCTCGCTCTTGACGATCACCTTCCCGTTGCGGTCGATGATGCTGCCGCGCACTGCCGGCTCGGAGATCACGCGGATCCGGTTCGCGCGTGTCTCCGCGGCGTAGCTCTCCGACGTCGCGACCTGGAGGAACCAGAGCCGCACGAAGAGCCCGGCGAACAGCACGATCACGACCGCGCCGATCACGCCGAGACGCGTGCGACTGTTGCCTTCGCTCACCTTGCGAACACTCCCGCTGAGCTCATATGGAGATCGCCCCAGCCCCGTGTCCGGTCCAGGCTAACCGCTCACGATCGCGGCGCCCGGTCGGGTCTCG
>JBKJJI010000175.1:0-11012 GCA_046598115.1 Acidimicrobiia bacterium
CTGGTCAGGTTCGCGACCCTGACCCTCATGACAGTCGGTGCGCTCCGAGCTGGGGGCCTGCGACTCGAGCCGACCGGCCGCAATCATCGGCACTTCGACGTGACCTTCGACGACCTCGACGATGGCGTTGCCCGGCTCGCTGCCTGCGAGCACCGCACCGTGGTCAACCCATACAATGAAACTTGAGACCGGAGTTGCCATGGACACCATCGACCTCGACGCTGACCTCAATGCCCAAGACGACGACGGGCTCGGCTGGTCGACGCTCTCCGATGCCCGGGACCCGAGCCGCATCGTTCCTGGCGCGATGCTCCTTGCCGGCAACCGTGCCGCTCAGGCGGTCGTGCGCGTTGTCGCGGTGGACAACGACGGACAGGTCCACTTCGCGATCCTGCCGGGCTCGGTTACCAAGAACCGACACCTGCTCGACCACACCGTCGCGTAAGGTGCGGTGATCCGGCTAGTAGTTCCGGGCAGACCCGATCGCGTGAGCGACGACGGGCCTTCTCGACCAGGGGCGGTGGCCGAGTTAGTGACAACCGAGATGAAGCGGCCGTGGCCACGCCGCAGGTCGCCGGGGAGCCGCGTGGGCGACCACACGCCGCGCCCCGCGAACATCGGACTTTGGGGCCCCTTCCCTTGCGGCCTCAAGGCGCGCCGCGGATAGCCTGCGCAGCGCACGCAGCAGTCCGATCGAGGGGAGACGAGTGGAGCAGTACCTGCCGATCCTGGCGATGCTGGTGCTGACGGTCCTCTTCGCTGCGGGATCGTTCTTCGCCTCGAAGCTGCTCGGGCCGCGTCGGCCGACGTCGGCGAAGCAGGCTCCGTACGAGTGCGGGATCGTACCCGAGGTCGAGGCCGCAGAGCGCTTCCCGGTGAAGTTCTACCTGGTGGCGATGGCGTTCATCGTCCTCGACGTCGAGATCATCTTCCTCTATCCCTTCACCACCGTCCTACGCGACCTCGGCGCGTACGGGCTCGTCGTGATGGGGGTGTTCCTGCTGGTGCTGCTGGTGCCGTTCGCGTACCTCCTCTCGACCGGCGCGGTGAGCTGGGGTCCGGTGCGCGACGTCACCCGCGAGTTCACCGGCCGGGTGCTGCGCGCGTCGGGCCGTCCCGGCCGCGAGGGCCTCGACCCCGCGTCGCACCCCGAGGCGGCATAGCCCGTGGGGATGGAGCAGGTCTCCCACAACTTCCTCACCGGGCGCCTCGAGGACCTCGTCAAGTGGGCCCGGGTCAACTCGGTGTGGCCGGCGACGTTCGGGCTCGCCTGCTGCGCCATCGAGATGATGGCGACCGGCGGCGCGCACTACGACCAGGCGCGCTTCGGGATGGAGGTCTTCCGGGCCAGCCCCCGTCAGGCCGATCTCCTGGTGGTCGCGGGGCGCGTGAGCCAGAAGATGGCGCCCGTGCTGCGCCAGGTCTACGACCAGATGGTCGAGCCCAAGTGGGTCATCTCGATGGGCGTCTGTGCGAGCACCGGCGGGATGTTCAACAACTACGCGCTCGTCCAGGGCGTCGACCAGATCGTGCCCGTCGACGTCTACGTCCCCGGGTGCCCGCCGGGGCCCGAGACGCTGCTGCACGGCATCCTCACCCTGCACGACCAGATCCGCTCCGGCGAGATCATGCGGCGCCGGGGCGAGGGTCGGGGCGCCGGCATCCAGGTCGCCCAGCTCGACGGCACGCCGGTCGCCCAGCTCGACGGCACGCCGGTCGCCCAGCCGACCGGTGTTGGTGCTCCCTCACCCACTTCTTCCGGCCGCTGACCGCCCCGATCGCCCAGGAACCCCTCGATGCCCGATGCCGACACCGCTCGTGAAGAGATTCACGAGGAATCCGATGTTGCCGACCCCATCGGTGATGAGGTCGCGGGCGCGGTCGTAGAGCGGTTCCCCGGTGCGGTCTTCCGCGACTCGCACGGCCAGCCGGTCGCGTACGTCGACCGTGCGACGTGGCGCGACGTTGCGGCGTTCCTCCGTGACGAGCAGCGGTTCACCCAGTGCGTCGACGTCACGGTCGTCGACCACCTCCGCGACGAGACCCGGCTCGCGGTCGCCGGCGTCGCGCCCGAGCGGTTCGAGGTCGTCGCGAACTACCTCTCGCATCCGCGCAATCGCCGGTTCCGCGTCATCACGCAGGTGCCGGTGGCCGACCCGTCGGTGGCAAGCCTCGTCGACCTCTATCCCGGTGTCGACTTCGCCGAGCGCGAGGCGTTCGACCTCTACGGCATCGTGTTCGATGGCCATCCCGACCTGACCCGCATCCTGATGCCCGACGACTGGGACGGCTTCCCGCTGCGCAAGGACGACGCGCCGGCGCGCGTGCCGGTCACGTTCAAGGGCGACCCGGGGCCCCGATGAGCGACGCGACCACCACCCCGGCGCCCGGCACCCCGGTCCCCGACGGTGCGCGCCTCGAGCGCCAGACCGATGAAGGCGCGCAGGAGCTGCGCCGGATCGAGCGCCCAGTCGAGCGGGAAGTCGTCGTCACGGGCGGGCTCTGGCCCGACGAGGACGAGACCACGATCGTCAACATGGGGCCGCAGCACCCGTCGACCCACGGCGTGCTGCGGGTGATGCTCGAGCTCGAGGGCGAGACGGTGCTCCGGCTCAAGCCCGTCATCGGCTACCTGCACACCGGCATGGAGAAGACGGGCGAGGAGCTCACCTACGTCCAGGGCGCGACGAACGTCACCCGCATGGACTACCTCTCGCCGCTGTCGAACGAGCTCGTGTGGTCGATGGCGGTCGAGCGGCTGCTCGATGTCGAGGTCCCACCGCGCGCGGTGTGGATGCGCATGCTGCTCGTCGAGCTGAACCGGATGGCGTCGCACCTGTTGTTCCAGGCCACCAACGGCATGGACATCGGCGCGCTCTCGATGATGATCTACGGCTGGCGCGAGCGCGAGGAGGTGCTGCGCCTCATCGAGACCGCGACCGGGCTCCGGATGAACAACAACTTCATCCGCCCCGGCGGTGTGGCGGCCGACCTCCCCGACGGCTTCGACGCCGACGTGCTGGCGGTGTGCGACCTCGTCGAGCGCGGCGTGCGTGACTACGAGAGCCTCCTCAACCAGAACCCGATCTGGATCGAGCGGATGGTGGGCGTCGGCGTCATCTCGCGCGAGCAGGCGATCTCGTTGAGCGCAAGTGGCCCGATCCTGCGCTCGACCGGCTTCGAGTGGGACCTGCGCCGGGCCCAGCCGTACCTCGCCTACGACGAGGTCGAGTTCGACGTCATCTACACCCAGAACGGCGACTGCTACGACCGGTTCCTCATCCGGCTCTACGAGATCCTCGAGTCGGTGAAGATCGTCCGCCAGTGCGTTGCCGCGATGCCGGGCGGCGACTTCCGCGTGCAGGACCGCAAGGTCACGCCGCCGCCTCGGGCCCGCATCGACGAGTCGATGGAGGCGCTCATCCACCACTTCATGCTGTTCACCGAGGGCTTCAAGGTTCCGGCGGGGGAGACGTACACGGCCGTCGAGTCGCCGCGCGGCGAGATCGGGTGCTATCTCGTGTCGGACGGTACGGGGAAGCCGGTGCGGATGCACATCCGCGGTCCGTCGTTCTACAACCTGCAGACCATGGCCCCCATGGCTGAGGGATCGATGATCGCCGACACCGTCGCGATCATCTCCAGCATCGACCCGGTGATGGGGGAGGTGGATCGCTAGTGGCCATGACCGACGCCGAACGCCGCGCCGCGGTCGACCTCATCGCGCGCTATCCCCACTCGAAGTCCGCGATGCTCCCGTTGCTCATGCAGGCACAGGACCGCGACGGCTGGGTGCGCACCGACGCGATGGAGGAGATCGCGGAGCTCCTCGACCTCACGCCCGCACTCGTGCTCGGGACGTGCTCCTTCTACACGATGCTCAAGCGCGAGCCGGTCGGACGACTGATCGTGTCGGTGTGCACGAACCTCTCGTGCCTCGTGAACGGCGGCACCGACCTGCTCGGGGCGCTGCGCGCGCGTTACGCCGATGATCCCGAGGTGCACGTCGAGGAGGTCGAGTGCGTCGCGGCGTGCGACCTGGCGCCGGTCATGCAGGTCAACTACGAGTTCCACGGTCCCGTGACGGCTGAGTCGGCGACCGATGTCATCGGCAGGTACCAGCGCGGCGAGCTTGCGGCCCGCACCGTGTCCGGGACGCGTGTCGATGCGATCGCCCATACCACTGCAGGCGGGAGCGGCGGCTGATGGCGGCGGAGACGCGCCTCGTCACGAAGTTCCTGCGCGAGCGGCCCGACGACTCGTGGACCTTCGAGGCCGCGCGCACGCACAACGCCGCGTACTCCGCGTTGGAGAAGGCGCTCACGATGGAGCCGGCGAAGATCGTCGAGGAGGTACAGACCTCCGGGCTGCGCGGACGCGGCGGAGCCGGGTTCGGTGCGGGGCAGAAGTGGTCGTTCCTCCCGAAGGACGTGTTCCCCCGCTACCTCGCGGTGAACGCCGACGAGGGCGAGCCGTCCACGTTCAAGGACCACATGCTCCTCGAGCGCGACCCGCACCAGATCATCGAGGGCGTGGTGATCACGGCGTTCGCGATCCAGGCGCACCACGCGTTCATCTACATCCGGGGCGAGTTCGGGCTCGGCGCGGAACGCCTGCAGCAGGCGGTCGAGGACGCGTACGCGAACGGGTTCCTCGGGAAGGACATCCTCGGCTCCGGCTTCGACCTCGAGCTGATCGTGCACCGCGGCGCCGGCTGCTACATCGCGGGCGACGAGACGGGCCTGCTCTCGAGCCTCGAGGGTGAACGCGCCATGCCGCGGATCAAGCCGCCGTTCCCCGCCGCACAGGGGCTCTACTCCGCGCCGACCGTCGTGAACAACGTCGAGACGCTGTCGACCGTGCCGCACATCGTGCGCAACGGTGGCGAGTGGTACGCGGGGATTGGCGTCAACAAGTCGACCGGCACGCGCATCTTCTCGGTGTCGGGGATGGTCGAGAAGCCCGGCAACTACGAGGTCGAGCTCGGGATCACGTTCCGCGATCTCATCGAAGGGCTCGCCGGCGGCGTGCGGGGTGGCAAGCCGCTCAAGTTCTTCATCCCCGGCGGCGCGTCCGCACCGTGGCTGATGCCCGAGCACCTCGACGAGCCGCTCGACATGGACCGCGCGAGCGAGCTGCGGACGATGCTCGGGTCCGGGGCGATCATGGTCTTCGACGAGACCGTCGACCCGTTGCTCATCTCGTGGCGGCTCGCGAAGTTCTACGCGCACGAGTCGTGCGGGAAGTGCACGCCCTGTCGCGAGGGCTCGGGCTGGATCGAGAAGATCCTCTATCGGATGGCGAACGGCCTCGGCCGCCCCGACGACCTCGACCTGCTCCTCGACATGGGCCAGAACATCGTGCCCGGCCTCAACGCACCGTTCGCGCAGACGACCATCTGCGCGCTCGGACCGTCGACGATGAGCCACGTCGTGAGCCTGGATCGCTGGTTCGGCGACGAGATCCGCGCCCGCCTCGCCACCGACCACGCCCGCCGCGCCACGCTCCAGGTGGCCTCCGCATGACGACGAACGCGGTCCCCATGTCGCAGTGGCCGTCGGACCACCGCTACACGATCCCGGTCGCCGGCGACGCCGACGTCGTGACGCTCACGATCGACGACAAGGTGGTGCAGGCACCGCGCGGCGAGCTGCTGATCAAGGTCGCGCAGGAGCACGGCAGCTACATCCCTCGCTTCTGCTACCACGAGCGGATGAAGCCGGTCGGCATGTGCCGGATGTGCCTCGTCGAGGTCGAGGGCATGCGCGGCCTGCAGATCAGCTGCGCGACGCCCGTCGTCGACGGGATGGTCGTGCGCACGCAGGCGCCGGCCGTGCAGCAGGCCCAGGAGGGCGTGCTCGAGTTCCTGCTCATCAACCACCCGCTCGACTGCCCGGTGTGCGACCGCGGCGGCGAGTGCCCGCTCCAGGACCAGACGCTGGCGTTCGGTCCCGGCGAGTCCCGTTACGTCGAGGAGAAGCGCCACTTCGAGAAGCCGGTCCCGATCAGCGAGCTCGTCCTGCTCGACCGCGAGCGCTGCATCCAGTGCGGCCGTTGCACCCGCTTCGCCGCCGAGATCGCGGGCGATGCGCTCATCGACTTCGGCGGACGCGGCGGCGAAACCGAGGTCATCATCTACCCCGGGCAGCCGTTCGACTCGTACTTCTCGGGCAACGTCGTGCAGATCTGCCCGGTCGGCGCGCTCACCGCCCAGCCCTACCGTTTCAAGGCCCGGCCCTGGGACCTCGACACGGCCGAGACCTCGTGCCAGTCGTGCTCGGTCGGTTGCCGCAGCTCGGTCGACTCCACCTCGAACCGGATCGTGCGCCTCCTCGGCGTCGACTCCGAGCCCGTGAACCACGGTTGGCTCTGCGACAAGGGCCGCTACGGCTACGACTGGGTCCACTCCGACGCCCGACTACGCACGCCTGCGTTCCGCTCCGCCGGCCAGCTCGTCGACACCTCGTGGCCGGAGGCGCTCGACGCGGCGGCCGACGTGATCCGGCGTGCGGTCGACGCACACGGACCTGCATCGATCGGGGTCCTCGGTGGCGCGCGCGGCACCAACGAGGACGCCTACGCGTGGGCGCGGCTCGCGAAGGGTGTGATCGGCACCGACAACGTCGACGCGCAGCTCGCCGACGGCCTTCCGGCCGATGTCGTCGTCGGCATGCCCCGCGCCACGATCGCCGACCTCGACCGCGCCCGCGCGATCGTCGTGCTCGGCCCCGACCTCAAGGAGACTGTCCCGGTCCTCGCGCTGCGCGTTCGGCGGGCCGCGGTCGACCTGGGGGTTCCGCTCGTCGAGGTGAGCCCGGTCGCCACGGGGCTCACGCGCGACGCGACGGTGGTGCTGCGGCACCGTCCGGGTGCTCCCGGCGAGATCGTCGCGAACCTCGTCGACGTCCTCGGCGGCGCCGCTGCTAGCGACGGCGCCCTCTCACCGCTCGTCCCCGCGCTCGACGGTCGCGACGGGCCGGTCGTCGTGGTGCTGGGCCGTCCCTCACTCGCGGAGCCGGCCGACGCGACGGTGCACGCGGCATCGCTCCTCGCGGCGCAGGGCGGCGATGTCCGCTTCCTCTCGGCGCTGCCGGCCGCGAACGTGCACGGCGCGCTCGACCTCGGGCTCGCACCGGGGTTGCTGCCCGGGCGCGTGAGCCTCGACACCGGTGCCGCGCACGTCGGCGCCGCATGGGGCTCGGTCCCGTCGGCCCAGGGTCTGGACGCGACGGGCATCCTGCGCGGCGCGGCCGATGGCTCCGTGAAGGTGCTCGTCCTCGTGGGCTGCGACCCGCTCGCGGAGTTTCCGGACCGAGCGCTGGCGAACGCCGCGCTCACCAACGCAGAGCACGTGATCAGCGTCGCCGCGTTCCCCGATGGCGGGGTCGCGCACGCCGACCTCGTCCTCCCTCGCACGGTATGGGGCGAGGAGCGCGGCAGCACGACGAACCTCGAGGGCCGCGTCATGCGCCTCGGTCGCAAGGTCACGCCCGAAGGCATGACGATGGAGGCGTGGCGGATCGCCGCCGAGCTCGCGATCCGGCTCGGCACCGACTTCGACCTCGCGACCGTCGACGAGGTGCAGGACGAGATCGCTCGCGTCGCGCCCGCATTCGCCGGCGTCGACTCTTCGCTCCTTCGCCGCGCCCGCGACGGCGTGGTCCTCCCGCTCATCGACCACGCCGATGAGATCGCCTTCGGCTCGACCGCCGGCGCCGGCGTCTCGTGGGAGCCGATCCCCCCGACGCCCGAAGAGGTGCCAGAGGACGACGCGACGCCCGCCGCTGACGCCGAGGGCTCCGACGACGCGACGACCGCGGCCGACGCGCCCGCTGAAGCCGCACCCCCCGTACCGCCCGTCGCGCTCGTCGCCTGGGACGGGAGCGGACCGGCGCCGACGATCGTCCCCGAGGACGCGTACAGCCTCCGGCTCGTCGCCGCGTCGACCCTCTACGGGACCGACCCCGTGTGCGCGGCCTCGCCCTGGCTCGCCCGTCTCGCCGACGATGCCCCCGAGCTGCATGTCCACCCCCGTACGGTTGACGGCTTCGGTGTGGCCGACGGCGCCACGTTGCGCGTGTCCTCGGCGCGCGGTGCGATCGAGATCGCGGTGCGGGCCGACCCGCGCGTCCCCGAAGGCACGGCGTTCGTCGCCACCAACCGCTCGGGTGACGGCGCGTTCGACCTCGTCGACGTCGACGGACCACTCACCGAGCTGCGGATCGAGACCATCACGCTCGCACCTGGCACGCTCGCACCTGGCACGCTCGCACCTGGCGACGGCACCGGTGCGGGAGCATCGTCGTGAGTCCGATCGTCGGCGCCGACCCGCTCCTCCAGGGCGACATCGACCTCACGGTCGTGCTCATCGTCCTCGGCAAGACGCTGGTGATCTTCGCCCTGCTGCTCGTCGCGGTGATGTTCTACATCTGGTTCATGCGCAAGGTCATCGCCGACATGCAGAACCGGATCGGGCCGCAGAAGGCCGGTCCGTTCGGGATCCTCCAGACGCTCGCCGACGGCATCAAGCTGTTCTTCAAGGAGCAGTCCGAGCCGCGCACCGCCGATCGCCCCGTCTACCTCCTCGCTCCGTACCTCTCGATCATCCCGGCGTTCCTCGCGTTCGCGATCGTCCCGATCGGTGGCACGGTCTCGATCGCCGGCCATGTCACCCATCTCCAGCTCGCCGACCCCGAGATCGGCATCCTCTTCCTGCTGGCCATGTCGGGGATCGGGCTCTACGGCGTGATGCTCGCGGGTTGGTCGTCGGGCTCGAAGTACCCGCTCCTCGGCGCCGTCCGGGCCTCGGCCCAGCTGCTCTCCTACGAGGCGGCCCTCGGGCTCGCGGTGGTCGCGGTGCTCATCCAGTCGGGCACGCTGTCGACGCGCGGCATCGTCGACCAGCAGGCGTGGACGGGCGTCGGCTCGATCGCCAGCGAGTGGTTCTGGCTCCCCGCGATCGGCGGGTTCGTCATCTTCCTCATCGCGGCGATCGCCGAGACGAACCATCCTCCGTTCGACCTCGTGGAGGCCGAGCAGGAGCTCGTCGGCGGGTTCCACACCGAGTACACCGGGATCCGCTTCGCGATCTTCTTCCTCGCCGAGTTCATGAACCTCATCACGATGAGTGCGATCGCGGTGACGCTCTTCCTCGGCGGCCCCGCCGGTCCGAGCGCCACGGGGCTCGGCATCGCGCCGGGCCACTGGGTGAACACCTGGCTCCTCCCGGTCTTCTGGTTCATGGCCAAGCTCCTCGTGCTCCTCTACGGGACGGTCTGGATCCGGGCATCCCTCCCGCGTCTGCGCTACGACCAGCTGATGGACTTCGGTTGGAAGGTGCTCATCGAGGCGTCCTTCCTGTGGGCGATGGTCACCGCGGTGATCGTCGTGGGGCGCGAAGAGGGATGGAACCTCTGGCTGGTGACGCCGCTGGCCGCGATCGGCGGCGTGCTCCTGTACGGGGTGCTCATGGCCTGCATCCCGGCGCGCGACGAGATGCCGGCTCGTGACGGGATGGAGATCCACTGATGGGTCGCTTCAGCGGGTTCGCGGTCACGCTCGCGCAGGTCTTCAAGCCCAAGGTCACGGGCGACTATCCCAACACGAAGCGGCCGAAGCCCGAGCGCTTCCACGGCCGTCACGTCCTCAACCGTTACGAGGACGGGATGGAGAAGTGCATCGGGTGCGAGCTCTGCGCGGCCGTCTGCCCCGCCCGCTGCATCTACGTCCGCGGGGCCGACAACCCGCCCGACGCGCCGGTGTCGCCGGGCGAGCGCTACGGCTTCGTCTACGAGATCAACTACCTCAGGTGCATCCACTGCGACCTGTGCGTGGAGGCGTGCCCGACGGAGGCGATCACCGAGACGAAGCTCTTCGAGTTCTCGTTCACGAACCGTAACGACGCGATCTACACCAAGCGCGAGCTGCTCGTCGACGATGACGGGCGTGCGCGCCGTCAGCCGTGGGAGCTGTGGCTGGGTGGCGAGGACGACCACACCAGCGCATGGATGCGCGCGACCTCGTCGTCGGGCCAGGCCGCCTACGCGGGGCAGGTCGGCTGGTCGGGCGAGCTCGGGTTCGGCGTGCGCGCAGCCGAACGAGGCCAGTCGGTGCGCCCGGCGCTCGAGGCCGGCAACGACCAGCAAGAGGACGGCCAGCAAGGGGACGGCCACGCATGACCGCCGCCCTCTTCTTCGTGTTCGGTGCGGCATCGGTCGCCGGTGCCCTCGGCGTCGTGCTCTCGGAGAACCCGGTGCACTCGGCGCTGTTCCTCGTGCAGACGCTCATGAGCGTCGCGGTCCTGTTCCTCATCCAGGACGCCGAGCTCGTCGCGGCCGTCCAGGTGATCGTCTACGCCGGCGCCATCGTCGTGTTGTTCCTCTTCGTGATCATGCTGCTGGGTGTCGACCGACGCGAGGCGCTCACCGAGACGCTGCGCTTCCAGCGTCCGATCGCGCTCGGGATCGGGGCGATCCTCCTGGCCGAGATCGTGTACCTGGCCGGGCACACCTGGGCGACCGGCGCCTCCACGGCCAGCGGGGTGCCGATCGAGGGCGGCGACTTCGGCAACAACGTCGAGCGCGTCGCGCGCGTGTTGTTCACCGACTTCCTCTGGCCGTTCCAGCTGACGGCGGTGCTCCTCGTGATCGCCGTCGTCGGCAGCGTGTCGCTTGCTCGCCGCTCGGGGGAAGCGCCCGGGGCGGCACCCGACGGCGACCCAACGCCTGCATCGGACGCGGAGGCCGCGTCGTGATCGCCGCGCTCGAGATCACCCCCGACTTCTACCTGGTGCTCGCCGCACTCCTGTTCACGATCGGCACGGTCGGCGTCCTCGTCCGCAGGAACGTGATCGTGATGTTCATGAGCGTCGAGCTCATGCTCAACGCCGTGAACCTCACGTTCGTCGCTTTCGCGCGTGCGCTCGACGACACCGCCGGCCAGGTCATCGTGTTCTTCACGCTCGTGGTCGCGGCGGCCGAGGTCGCCGTCGGCCTCGCGATCATCGTGGCGAT
>JBKJJI010000260.1:0-3221 GCA_046598115.1 Acidimicrobiia bacterium
CGATCGTGGAAGAGTGAGTGGCATGGCCGGTCACGACGACGTGACGCCGATCTTGGATGTCGACCTCAGTCGACGTTTCCGGCGGGCACTGCCCACTTGCAGCGCTGGCCGGTGGCGCGGGCGCTGTACACGGTCGGTGCCTTTGCGAGCAGCGTCAGCAGTCGGCGACGTCGCGCCAGGCCTGGCACACGTCGGCCATCCGCTCGGGACCGAGCACGCAGATCCGGGAGCGCAGCGCGTCCTTCGGGACGGTGGAGACGTTGTCGAACGACAACGCGCACTCTTCGGGCATGCCGTCGTCGGAGGTGAGACGCACCTCGGTGGGGATATCGCGCACCGTCCGGGTCGCGGGGACGACGACCACGCTCCCCAGGACGGGGATTGCCCGCTCTCGGGTGAGCACGAGCGCGGGACGCGCGCCGGCACCGGGCAGCTCGGTCCACCACACCTCGCCGCGGGCTACCACGCATCCATCTCTCGGAACGTGGCAGCTGCAGCCTCCGTGACCCACGTATCGGGCTCGGCGGGGGAGAGGGCATAGCCGTCGGCGATCGCGGCGTCGAGCAGCTCGCCCCGCAGGTCGCGGGCGAGCGCCGCGATCCCCGCTGCGAGCGCAGCCTGCGTGTTCGGGTACCGGCCCGCAGCGACGAGCTCGTCGACCATGGCGCGGACCCCGGCGCTGAGCGCATCCATCGTGGAGGTGAGGACGGCGACGGGCCGTCCGCGTGCCGTGATCTGGAACGATTCTCCCGCCTCGACCCGGCGCAAGTAGCGGCTCGCCTGCTGACGCAGCTCGCGTACCCCGATCGATTCCATGTGCTACAAGAATAGCACCTACCACCGGCCTGTCGGCTGGCCGCTCCGGACCCGCCTCATTAGATTGCAACGCGTTCTATGTTTCTCGACGAGACCGACGACCAGCGGGCGCTCCGCAAGGAATTGCGGGAGTACTTCGCCGACCTCCTGACCCCCGACCTGCGGGCCCAGGTCGGCGCGGCCGGCGAGGGCAGCCCCGTGTTCCGTGACGTCGTCAAGCGCATCGGCCAGGACGGCTGGCTCGGGATCGGCTGGCCGAAGGAGTACGGCGGCCAGGGGCGCGACGCGTTCGACCAGTTCATCTTCTTCGACCAGGTGCAGCCCGCCGGCGCGCCGTTCCCGTTCGTGACCGTGAACACCGTCGGCCCGACGATCATGGCCTACGGCACCGAGGCCCAGAAGCAGCAGTTCCTCCCCGGCATCCTCAACGGCGACATCAACTTCGCGATCGGCTACACCGAGCCCGGCGCCGGCACCGACCTCGCGTCGCTCCAGACGAAGGCGGTGCTGGATGGCGAGGAGTGGGTGATCAACGGCAACAAGGTGTTCACGAGCGGCGCGAACCAGGCCGACTACATCTGGCTCGCGTGTCGCACCGATCCCGAGGCCAAGAAGCACAAGGGCATCACGATGATCATCGTGCCGACCGACTCGCCCGGGTTCACGTGCACGCCGATCGTGACCGTCGGCAGCGTGGTGACCACCGCCACCTACTACGACGACGTGCGCGCCCCGAAGGAGAACGTGGTCGGCGAGGTGAACGCCGGGTGGCAGCTCATCACCAACCAGCTCAACCACGAGCGGGTCGGCCTTGCCGCGCTCGCCGGGCTCACACACCGCCTCTACGACGACATGATGGTGTGGTGCGCGACGGCCGACGCGGGCGACGGGCGCACGATGGCGCAGGTGCCGTGGGTGCAGATCAATCTCGCCCGGGCGCACGCCAAGCTCGAGGCGATGAAGCTGCTCAACTGGCGCATGGCGACCGCGGTGGCGAACGAGACGCTCACGCCGACCGATGCCTCCGCAGCGAAGGTGTTCGGCGTCGAGACGCAGATCGAGGTGTACCGGATCTTCCTGGAGATCCTCGGCGCGGCGGGGTACCTGCCCGCGGGTTCGCCGGGTGCGGTGCTGGCCGGTGAGGTCGAGAAGGCCGGGCGCTCGGCGCAGATCAACACGTTCGGTGGTGGGGTGGTCGAGGTGCTGCGCGAGATCGTGGCGACCGTCGGCCTGAAGATGTCGAGAGGTGCGCGGTAGTGCCAGACGAGAAGCCAGCTGACACGAAGACGGGCGACCAGACGAGTGGCTGACCAGGAGATGGGCGAGATGACCCCCAGCCCGATGAACTCGGACGAGAAGGCCGCGTTCCTCGCGAAGCTGCGCGCGTTCGAGGGGATGGACACGGCGGCGGCCGACGGCCCCGACCCGGTGAACCAGCCGATGATCCGCCACTGGGTCGAGGCGATGGGCGACGAGAACCCGGTGTACACGGACGCCGACGCCGCGGCTGGCTCGGTGCACGGCAGCGTGATCGCCCCCGCGGTGATGCTCCAGGCGTGGGTGATGCGGGGAATCGCACCCCGGGGCGCCGACGGCCCGAGCCCCCAGGACACGCTGATGGACCTGCTCGACGGCGCGGGCTACTCGTCGGTGGTGGCGACGAACTGCGAGCAGGAGTACGAGCGGATGGTGCGCCCCGGCGACCACTTGCGCACGCGCTCGGTGCTCGACTCGGTGAGCGAGGAGAAGCAGACCGGTCTCGGCATCGGTCACTTCGTGACGACGCGCATCGAGTACGAGACGCTCGATGGCGAGCTCGTGGCGAAGATGTTGTTCCGCATCCTGAAGTTCAAGCCCGGCACCGGCCGCGGTGGCGCGCCGGCCGGGGCCCCCGATGGGCAAGGCGACGCGGTGGAGAAGCCGAAGCCGTTGCGGCCCCGGTTCGCGGTCACGCTCGACAACCAGTTCTGGTACGAGGCGGCGAAGGAGCACCGGCTCGTCATCCAGCGGTGCGCGTCGTGCAAGGTGCTGCGCCACCCGCCCCGGCCCCGTTGCGACAAGTGCGGCTCGTACGAGTACGACACCGTCGAGGCGAGTGGCAAGGGGACGGTGTACTCGCACGTCACGGTGCACTACCCGCAGATCCCGTCGTTCGACTACCCGCTGCCGATCGGGCTCATCGAGCTCGAGGAGGGGACGCGTCTCGTCGCCGACCTCGTCGGCATCGAGGCCGCCGACGTGCAGGTGGGCATGGCGGTCGAGGTGGAGTGGCAGGACCACGACCCCGACCTCGTACTCCCGGCCTTCCGGCCCGTGAAGTAGGCAACGATGGACTTTGGGCTGACCGAGGAGCAGGAGGCGGTGCGCGATCTCGCGGAGCAGATCTTCCAGGGCTCGGTGACGGT
>JBKJJI010000281.1:0-4109 GCA_046598115.1 Acidimicrobiia bacterium
CCGTTTCCGTCACGGGAACGGGGAGAGGGGGCGTCACGGTCACGAGAACGGGGCGGCCGGTCCTGACCCAGGCACGCTAGGGCCGTGGGTCAGGACCGGCCGCCCCGTTCTCGTGACCGTGACGCCCCCTCTCCCCGTTCCCGTGACGGAAACGGCCCCGCCGGGGGCCGGATCGGTCACCGAAAGGTTGCGAGGGCGCGCTCTCCGGGCTCGGGCGACAGGCACGCGAGGGGCCGTGAAGTGGTCCCCGTAGCTGTCACACCCCCCTGTCATCCTCTGCACATGGGTGGAGTACCCGAACAGTCCCGACCACGATCCACGACCAAGCGGCAGCCGACCCCAGCCGGGGCCCCGGTGGCCTGGTTCGCCGATGCCGCCCGCCGCCTCGGCGCGGCGACCCGCGCGGCCGGGCTCGTGGTCCCGGCGTTCCGGAGCCCCCCGCGGACGGCCGGCGTCCCCCGGACGGTCCGCCGGTATGCGGGTGGAGCGGTGGTGTCGGTGGTGCTGGCCGGGCGCCGGGCCGAGGAGGTCGCCATCGACATGGTCGAAGGGGTGATGGTGGTCAACCGCCTCGAGGGCGACGCCACCCTCCGGTTCCGCACCACTCTGCTCGAGGCCACGGGTGCGGTGTCTCGGTCGGCGGCATTGCCGGAGCCGGTGGGAGCGGCGGCCGCGGCACCTGCCCCCGCAGCCGAGCCTGCGGCGACGGCTCCGGGGGAGCACCGGTCGCAGGCGGCCTAGGTTGGGTGTATCGAATGCGCTACACTTAGTCCATGAGTCGTGCCGCCGATCTCATCATGGAGGCGCGCCGCCGGTCCGGGCTGAGCCAGGCCGAGCTCGCTCGCCGGTCCGGGGTCGCTCGCCCCATCGTCAACGCCTACGAGCGGAACCGACGGGAGCCCAGCGTCGCGGCAGTCGAGCGGCTTCTCGCGGCCGCCGGGTGCCGTCTCGTCGTCGCATCCGCCGTGCGTGTCCCGGACCCCGAGCGCGCCGGGCGCCACCTGAGGGAGCTGCTCGACCTCGCCGAAGCGATTCCCACTCGTCCGGCGAAGCCGCTCATCGAGTTCCCCCCGTTTCTGCGGACATGAGCGAGCTGTCGCTGGTCGAGCGGATCCTCGCCGTCCACGACGCGCTCGACGCCGCCGGTATCCGGCACGCGTTCGGCGGCGCCCTCTCGCTGGCCTACTACACGAACGAAGTCCGGGCGACGAAGGACATCGACATCAACGTATTCGTAGCGCCCGAGGATGCCGGGCGTGTGCTCGAGGCGCTTCCCGCCGGAGTCATCTCTACCGACCGCGACCTCGATGCCATCCGCCGCGACGGGCAGGTGCGGCTGTGGTGGGACGAGACGCCGCTCGACCTCTTCTTCGATCTCCACGAGATCCATCGGCAGGCCGCCGAGCACGCCCGCACCGTTCCGTTTGCCAACGCCGAGATCGCCGTCCTCGGGAGCACCGAGCTCACCGTGTTCAAGATGATGTTCTCCCGCTCGAAAGACTGGGTCGACATCGAGACCATGCTCGACGCCGGGACGGTCGACGTCGTTGCGGTCAGCGCGGCGTACTCCCGGATCATGGGCGCCGACGACGAGCGACTGGTCCGACTCCACGATCTCGCGAGTCGACACAACGCGTAGCGTTGCGCCGCAGGCCCGGGTGGCGGAACGGTAGACGCAGGCGGCTTAAACCCGCCGGCTCCCTCGGGAGCGTGGGGGTTCGAATCCCTCCCCGGGCACCGCTGACCGGCTGCCGGGCTTCTTCGGAGCACCGGGCCAGTTCCTTTGGGGGCTCATGACTCGGGGTTGACCACCCGTTGACGGGCTGATCCGTACGGTCCGATGCCATGACCACTACGAGATCCACCTCATTGGACATGGCCAAGACCGTGCTGTCGAAGGTCCCCGAAGTCACCATCTTCTTCTGGATCATCAAGATCCTGGCGACGACGATCGGCGAGACAGCCGCCGATTTCCTCGCCACGAACGTCGGCTTGGGCCTGACCGGCACGACCCTCGTGATGACGGGCGTGCTCGCGACGGTCCTGGTGTTCCAGTTCCGATCACCCCGATACGTGCCGGGCGTCTACTGGCTCGCTGTCGTGTTCCTCAGCATCGTGGGGACCCTCGTGACGGACAACCTGGTCGAGACGTACCACGTCTCACTCGGTACCACGACGGTGCTGTTCTCCATCGCGCTCGCGATCACCTTCTCGATCTGGTACCGGAGCGAGAAGACGCTGTCGATCCACAGCATCTTCACCCCCAAGCGCGAGGGCTTCTACTGGCTGGCGATCCTGTTCACCTTCGCCCTCGGTACCGCTGCGGGCGACCTCATCGCCGAGAGCCTCAACGTCGGCTACTGGAAGTCGGCACTCATCTTCGGCGGCGGGATCGCGCTGATCACGCTCGCATGGCGCGACTCCAAGCTGAACGCGATCCTCGCCTTCTGGATGGCCTACATCCTCACCCGTCCGCTCGGCGCTTCCATCGGCGACGAGCTGTCACAGAAGAAGGTCGACGGCGGGTTGGGCCTCGGCACGACCGTCACGAGCCTGATCTTCCTCGTCGCGATCGCCGCCGTCGTCTCCTACCTCACCTCGACCAAGAAGGACCAGATCGTCCTCCCTGCCACGACAGCTGACCAAGGAGCATTGGCATCATGACCCCAGTTCCCGATCTCGACACCGACACCCGAGTCCTGGAGACGCTCACGGCGCATCGCGACCGCGAGCAACGCGTCGTCGACGCCTACGAGCGGCTGGCGGCGGAGTCCGACGACGAAGCCGTGCGGTACCTGTGCCGGATGGCCATCGAGGACGAACGCCGCCATCACCGGATGGTCGAGGAGATGACCTACCGGGTCGAGTCGTGGCGCACTGGCTTGGCGCTCGAGCCCAGCACGCCGGTCCTACAGCCGAAGTTCGATCCGGAGCTGTTGGACGCGACCCACGCGCTCATCGACCTCGAGCACGAGGACGCCAAGGAGCTGCGACGGCTCGAACGTGAGCTTCGGTACTCGCCGGCGACATCGCTGTTGCCGCTGCTCGCCGAGCTCATGGTCCAGGACTCCGAGAAGCACCTCGCTGTCTTGCGCTTCATCCGGGCGTACACCGGCTGACCTGCGACGTGGTGGGGGTGCGGAGCCCGCCCCTCCGTGCCCCCACCCCACCTCGGTCGACGCGGCCTACACGGGGCGCTCGACCGTCTCCGCGGTGCCCGACGCCGGGCGGCGTGGCTGCACCCGTTCGAAAATGGCGGTGAGTACGAGCAGCCAGGTGGTGGCGAGCAACCAAGCTCCCGCCACATCGGACGCCCAGTGGACGCCGAGGTAGACGCGGGAGACGCCGACCATCACCGTGACTCCGATCGCGATGGCGAACGCGACCCTCCGCACCCAGACAGCGTCGACGAGCTGGGTCACGACGAACGCGAGGGCGAACCAGAGCGCCAGCGTCCGCGCCGAGTGACCAGATGGAAACGATCCCCCGCCGGCGTCGACGAGCCGACCGACCATCGGTGGACGCGGTCGGTCGATGACCCGCTTGAGCACCGCGACCGCGATGGCGGTGCCCGAAGACGCGAGGGAGAGGTACGCGGCGAGCACCCACCGTCGGAACAGAAGGAGGCCGCCGGCGATCACCAGGACGACGGCAGTGGCCAAGAGCCCGCCGCCGAGCGCGGTCGCGGCCTTCAGCGCGTCGGTGGCGAAGCCGCTCCGGTGGTCGGTGACCCAGCCATGCAGGCTTCGGTCCCATCCCTGCAGGGGATCCCCGACCAGCACAGCGACTGCGAGGAGGCCGAAGATGCTGCCGAGGGCAACGATCCGGGCGATCAGAGCGATGCGGGCGCCACGCGTGTCAGCGGCCCACGTCATGCGGCGCGCTCCGTCGCTCGCTCGCTGGAACCGATCGACGTCGTCGACGGCGACCAGGGTTCGTGGCGCACGGGCGGGGCGAGACGGCGGTCGCCGCGGGTCGCCGCGTGCACGAGCCGCACCAGGATCAACGTACGTGTTGTCCTCCCGTGGTTCGTCATCGCCCGTGCGTTGATCCTGGTGCGGCTCGTGCACGCGAGTTGCGTTCCACAGAACGCGAACCACAGCCGCCGA
>JBKJJI010000069.1:0-2627 GCA_046598115.1 Acidimicrobiia bacterium
GGGGCGGCTCGTCGTCAAGGAGCTCGACACGGCGCCGCGGTGGAAGTGGCGGATCAGCCTGCTCCAGGAGGTCGTCGCGACGAAGGTGCTACGGATCACCGAGGGCCGCGAGCTCGCGCACGTCGGCATCGCGGACCTCGAGCCAATGGTGCGTTCACTCGGGTACGAGCCGACGACGGTCCGGCTGGACCGTCGTCGGCTGCATCCCGACTACCTCACCGTCGCTACTCGCCCGACGGCGTGATGATGGTCGACCGTCAGGCGGGCTTCGTGTTCCGACAGGCGCTCGTCTTCACGCCCCAGTCGTCCTTCGGCAGCGTGAAGTACGTGCCGTCGGGGCAGCTGATGGCCGGGTTGATGTTCGAGAACGTGCCCCGAGGCGACTCGTAGCCGGGCACCGTCCACACGTGCACCATGTAGCCGGTGTCATCGATCAGCGAACCGCCGAACCTCGCGCACTGCGCCTGCGTAGCGTCGCCGTCGGCGCCGAGCGGTGAGTCGATCCCCTCCGGCGTGAACACGACACACGTGTTGGTGTGGTAGTGCCAGATGTCGGCATCGCCGATGAAGCCCTCCGGGGGTGTCCCCTTCTTGCCGGCGAACGAGAGGTACATGAACCCGGCGATCGGCGAAGTGGGATCGACGCCGTCGTAGATGATGATCGGCGACATCCCCCCATCGACGCCCTGGAGAATGTCGCCGCTCACGTCGGTGTTCCCGAGCCCCACGTAGTGGGTGCCGAGGCCAGGGACGAACGGCCCCGCTCGCCGGTAGCCCGCGGCCTCGACGTCGGCGACCGTCGGGTACTTCTCGATCAGCCTGGTGGACTGCGCGAGCTGGATGGCGAGCGCGGTCTGGTTCGGATCCTTGGGGTCGATCGCGCCGCCGTTCCCGCCGTGCTCCTGGTGCCCGTTCTCGAGTGAGTCGAGCCCGGTCAACGCGGCGTCGGTCTCGGCATCATCGTGACCGGCTGCGCCGTGGCTGCCGGCCGCGTGGTCGCGCGCACTCGGCGATGCGAGTGCCGCGCTCGTGAGCGCCAGGATCGCGAGCGGGACCACCGCGCCCATGGTGAGTCGGCGGCGGTCCCAGCCGCGACCGAAGCCGGGCCGGAAGAGGAACACGCCTGCCGCGACGACGAACGCGGCCTCGAGTCCCACTGCGGTGAGGTCGATGAACGACGACGTCTGCGGGTGCCATGCATTGGAGCCGAACGGGAGGCCCCAGATGCGGCTGAAGCCCCACGCCGCGATCGCGCCGGCGTTGGCGACGATCGCGCCGACGACGACCAGGCGCGACGTGCGCACGAGGAGCAGCACCGCGATCGACAGCTGGATCCAGCCCGCGACTGCGAACCCGATGCCCTCGGCGGTCGAGAGCGCGAAGTGCGACGGCACCATCACGAGATGGATCGCGCCGGCCGTCCCCGACAGCACGGCGAGGAGCACCCGGCCGACGACCGCGAGGTCGAACGGCACCCGCCGCTCCTGCTTCGCGCCCTTCGAGGAGCTGGCGCCGGACGGCTGGACCTTGCGCTCGAGGACGCTGGTCATGGACTTCCCCCTGTACCGGGCCCGCCCGCCACCGGGAGGCCGATCAAGGAACGCTACTCACTTTCTCGCTCCGGCGCCGGGAAGCCGCCCGCTGCCCCCGTTCCATCTCATCGTTCCCATCGTTTGGTGTCGCAGAGGTGGGCGCAGACGGACCTCTGTGACGCCAAAGCATGTTGGAATGGGGTGGCGGCGGGCGGCGGCGGTACGGTTCCGGTCCTCATGCGACTGCACCAGCCGTTCGTGCGGCTCCCACTGCAGGTCGACGCCGACCGTCTCGCCGACGAAGTCGGCGAGATCGACGAGGACGCCTGGCGCGACCACCCCGAAGGGGCCCCGGGCAACACCGCCCTGCCCCTGGTCGCTGCCGGTGGTGACCCCGCCGACGACACCACGCGGGGAGCGATGGCCCCCACCCCCCACCTCGCACTTCTGCCCTACACGCGCCAGGTCCTCGCCGCACTCAGCGCGACCATCGGGCGCACCCGGTTCATGCGCATCGCGCAGGAGACCGAGCTCCATTCGCATGTCGACTCGAACTACTACTGGTGGCATCACCTCCGGGTGCACGTCCCCGTGCGCACCACTCCCGACGTGCGCTTCGAGGTGGGCGACGCCGCGGTCCACATGGCGCCGGGCGAGGTCTGGACCTTCGACACGTGGCGCCCGCACCGCGTCGACAACCCCGCGTCATCGCACCGGGTGCACCTCGTCGTCGACACGGTCGGGAGCGCCGCGCTCTGGGACCTGATCGAACATCCCGACGGCGAGCCCAAACCGATCGCTTACGACGAGCACGTCACGCCGCTGCTCCCGATCGAGACCTCGAACTGGCCGGTGGTCATGTCTCCCGACGAGGTCGACGCGACCGTTGCCGCACTGCTCAGCGATGCCGCGGGCCGCGATCCCGACGCGGTCGGCCGAATCGCGCGCTGCCTCGAGCGTTTCCGGCGCGACTGGCGCGACGCGCACGCGCGCTTCGGGACCGCTCCCCAGGGCGCCGAGCGCTATCGGGAGCTGGTCGTGGCAGCCGACGATGCGATCCGGCAGATGGACGTGGACTAGGTCGCGCTCCCCAAC
>JBKJJI010000083.1:0-7639 GCA_046598115.1 Acidimicrobiia bacterium
CCGGTATCCTCAGAACGAAGCTGTCAATCCGGGTGTCAATCAACTCGGAATGACTCGGTGGAGTCCACGGACGCACCGGACGCGAAACCGCAGGTCACGGCGACGGAGCACCACCAGACGGACCAGTCAGACGGTCCTGAAGGGACTCCGGAGGCGTGTGCGCAGGTTCGAGTCCTGCCGAGGGCGCTGTTTCCGCGGGGAACGAGCCGTTCACCCGCCCTGCTCGCGAAGTCGCGCCTCGAGAGCGGGCAGCGCCACGATGTCTTTGGGCCGACCCGCGGAACGCTTCGACGCGACGACGTCGGCCAGGGAGGCAACAGGGACGCTCACCTCGGAGACGACGATAACCACGTGGTCAGCCCGGAGCGCTGCATAGCCATCTGCGAACCCCGCAGGCTGGAAGCACAAATCGACTGGTCCGTGTGTGGTGAGGAGCGTCAACATCGACATCTGCCGCAGCTGCTCTGGATGAGGGTCGAAGGCGACGCCGGTGGGCTCGCCCTCGACGCGGAGGCGTGCGTCGATCGAGCGGAGCGCCGTCGCCAGCCGCTCGAGGTTCTTGTCGACCGGCGACGGGCAGATGTCGACCGTCGCGTGTCCCGTGTCGTGGAGCCGGGCTGCCACGCCGCCGATGACGACGAACTCGACTCGGTGGTCGAGAAGGACTCGACAGACCGCGGCGATCCGCGCGTCGTCGATCTCCTCCTCAGCCCTGGCTGCTCACGAGGCGGTAACCCTGCGCCTCCAGTCGAGCACGCTCGCTCTTGTCGAGCGAGCGTTCCCACGCGGCCAGGATCTCGTCGTGCCGGTCCTGCTCGGCCAGCTCCATGCGCAGATCGAGCCCGGCTCGGGCCAGCATGCGGAATAACGTCGGGAGGGTGGGCTGTCGACGGCCCGACTCATAGGCCGACAGCGTCGGCTGAGCGACACCCAACAGCTCCGCAAACGCCGTCTGCGACAAGCCCAGACGCGTTCGGGCGGAAAGGAGGAGAGCGCCGGCAACCTGCTCCTCGGTCGAACTCATGTCCATAGCGTATCGTCTATTACCCACCGCCGCCACGCCGACCGGGGTTCAAGGGGAACCGTGCGCTCGGGTCGAGAACCGGGAACCTGATGAAGTCCTCGGGAACGACGTAGTCGAAGAGGGCGCTCCCGACATCTGCACCACGCTCGTTGTTGTCTGCCAGGGTAGTGACCTCCTGTCGGGACGTAGCGGTCGACCGTCGACGTCCCATTGCTCGAGCGTGCGCTATGGAGTTGCCTCGGGTGGGTTGGTGTCCGAGTCGCGTGGCTTCGTGTGGAGCTCCACGGGGACGTATTCAGGGTCGTCCTCGGAGCGCATGCTGAAGCGCCACTTGCAGCACACGTTGCCGGGATCCACGCGGGGCGGGATGGCGAGGATGTCGACCACCATGTTCGGGTTGTACATCTTGGTCGTCACGATCATCGACTTCGGACACGTGGAGTGGCAGTTCTTCTCGAGGATGTCCGGCCGGCCCATCCCCTCCCATTGATCGACGGCGACGCAGCGATTGAACGTCATGATGCCCACGTCCGGCTCGGGCATCTCGAAGGAGAGGTCGAATGCCTTGCCGGGTAATGCGGTGGCGTCGAGTTGGAGGTCCTTCATCCAATCTTCCACGGTGTTGCCGGTGATGCCGAGGTACTCGGCCTTGAGCTTCTTGACGCCGGGCAGAACCGTGTTCCCCCAGATCGTGTATTGGATGTCGAACATCGTGTCGAGCCCGTAGCGAACGACGATCTGCGCGGCCCACGCCTCGATGCACTGCAACAGGTACTCGTGACTCCCGAGGAACCAGGTGACCAGCTGCTCCTTGGAAAGATCGATCGCGTCGGGGCGCGGAGTGAACAATCCGGTGTAGACGACACGCGTGCGGACCCGGTCGTCCTCGCGCACTGGCTGGTTCGGGTCGTTGTAGACGCCGTCGGCAGGCAGGAACTCGTTCTTCATGCGCTCGAGCTCGGGGACGATTTGGTCGTTCCAGGCGGTCCACTCGATCTCGGCCATCGCCTCGGCGCCGTACCGCTTGGCAACCTCCGCCGCCCAACCGTCAACACAGAGCTGCATGTACCGCTCACTCCACGGCAGGAACTTGGTGGCCAGTGCCTCCTGGGAGAAGTCAGTGAAGCGCAGGTCGGACCGGTAGGCCCCGCTGTAGTCGGGAAGCTCGGCGCCGGAGTCGACGTCGAGCTGCTGGCGGATGTCGAGGCCGGCCTTCGCGTAGGTGACCCTGTCGTCCACCCGCGGGAACTTGGGAAAGTTGATGAGGTCGACCCCGAGCATCAGGACGAAGTCGTCGGCGACGACACTCTCCTCCAGGTGGGCTCCGGGCTTACGGATCTCCAAGAACTCTTCGAGCTGCGCGTCAGTCGTCGGTTCTGACACTGTGACCCTCCCTCTGTTGGAGCCCCGCGCCGGGTGCTGGCCGATCGGCCAGGATAGCCGATCGGCCAGGACGCGCGAGCTCTGCGACTACCGTCGGGATATGAGCTCCGTGACCCCCGTCGCCGTCGACCGATCGGGATCCACTCCCTACAGGGCCGCTCAGACCCGCATCATCAACGTCGCGCTCGATCTGTTCGCCAGACACGGTGTCGGCGGGACGTCACTCCAGATGATCGCCGATGCCATCGGCGTGACAAAGGGGGCCGTCTACCACCAGTTCAAGACCAAGGACGAGATCGTCCTCGCCGCCGCCGAGACAGAACTCGCCCGGGTCGAGACGGCAATCGACGCCGCCGAAGCCGAGCCCGACCCGACCCGCGCCCGCGAGGTGCTCGTCACTCGCATCGTCGACCTCGCCGTCGAACGCCGTCGGATGGAGAGCACCCTCCTCGGCGATCCGGTCATCATCCGATACTTCGCGCACCACCAACCGTTCCGGCAAGTGATGGATCGTCTGTACCGTCTTCTCATGGGCGACAACGCCGGACCCGACGCGCGCGTGTCCGCAGCGATGCTGTCCGCCGCGATCGGCGGCGCAGTCATCCACCCGCTCGTCGCGGACCTCGACGACGAGACGCTCCGAACACAACTCCTGCGCCTCGCAAGACGATCCCTCGACCTCCCCGATCGAGTCGGGCCCTAACAGCTCTTCCGACACCGCAGACAACCAGTCGTTCAGCCCCTACTCGTCGTCGATCTCCGCCTCAGCCATGGCTGCTCACGAGTCGGTATCCCTGCGCCTCCAGTCGAGCCCGCTCGCGCTTTTCGAGCGAGCGTTCCCACGCCTCGGTCGAACTCATACCCATAGCGTATCGTCTATTATCTACCGACGCCACGCCGGCGCCGGACGTCGCCGCCTCACACGGTGATGGCGAACAGATCTCGGGCGTTGTCGCCCAGGAACCGACGGCGGGGGGCATCGTCGAGGGATGCTGCCAGCTCGTCGAGGTCGTCGATGTAGTCGGGGCTGTGGTCGACGTGGGGGAAGTCCGACGCCCACAGGAAGCGGTCGCCGTAGCGTTCGACCAGGGCGGGGATCATGCGCTCGTCGGGATCGCACGAGACCCACACCCGATCGCG
Organism: Acidimicrobiia bacterium; assembly: GCA_046598115.1. Classification (GTDB taxonomy): domain Bacteria; phylum Actinomycetota; class Acidimicrobiia; order IMCC26256; family PALSA-555; genus DASUAO01. The sequence continues at coordinate 3,548 of JBKJJI010000083.1, forward strand.
GAAGTACTCACTCGGCTTCCGCTCGAGCGGCACCCGCTGCCCGAGCGGCGTGTGGCCGTACACGGCGTCGATGCGATCGAGCCAGTAGCCGACCCACCCTCCGCCGCTCTCGAGCACGACGACCTTCAGCTCCGGGAACCGATCGAACACCCCGCGGTCGAAGAGCGTCGTGAACTGGTGCCGCACGCCATCGGAGGCCGAGATCGCGGTCAGGAGCTGCAGCTTCTTCACGCTGTCCCAGGAACCCATGCGGGTGCCCTTGGTCCACTGTGGCTCGAACGTGGGGTGGATGGCACATCAGGGAAGCGTGGGGCGAGGCGTGCGCAGCACCGACGTGCGGGTGCTCGACGCCTCGCTCGCGGACTGCCTGCCAGGTGAGATCGGCGACATCTTCCTGCGCTCGCCATCCCACGGCGGATCCACGTACGTCGGAGACCAACCGGACCTTCCGGCGACCGAGGACGGGTTCACGAGCGTCGGCGACATGGGGTACCTCGACGCCGACGGCTACCTCTACGTCGTCGACCGCCGGGTCGATATGATCGTCACCGGCGGTGCCAACGTCTTTCCCGCTGAGGTCGAATGCGTGCTCATCGACCACCCGAAGGTCGCCGACGTCGTGGTGGTCGGCTTGCAGGACCCGAAGTGGGGACGGCGGGTGCACGCGATCGTCGAGTCGGCTGACCCGAACGATGAACCGACGCTCACCGACATCCGCGACTTCGCGAAGGCCAGACTGGCTGCATACAAGGCGCCGCGATCCATCGAGGTCGTCGAATCGATCCCGAGGAGCGAGGCGACGAAGGTCAACCGCGGCCGGCTGGTCGATGCACGCGGCGGATGAGCCGGATCGTGCAGCCACCCCACAGGTCACAACCCCAAGTCCTGACCACGACCGCACTCTCCGAAGGGCACCTCGATGACTGACCTCTCCTACGACCCCTACCGCGCGATCAACGACCTCGATCCGTATCCGCTGTACCGGCGCCTCCGGGAGGAGTCACCGCTCTACTACAACGAGGAGTACGACTTCTACGCAGTGAGCCGATACGAGGACTGCGAGCGCGGACTCGTCGACGCCAAGCGGTTCATCTCGGGACGCGGCGGCATCCTCGAGCTGATCAAGGCCGACATCGAGTTCCCACCGGGCACCCTGATCTTCGAGGATCCCCCGGCCCACACGGTCCACCGGGCCCTGCTGTCGCGCGTCTTCACCCCGCGACGAGTCGCAGATCTGGAACCGAAGATCCGCGAGTTCTGCGCACGCAGTCTCGATCCCCTCGTCGGCACCGACGAGTTCGACCTCATCGCCGACCTGGGCGCACAGATGCCGGCGCGTGTGATCGGCATGCTCTTCGGCATCCCCGAGGAGGACCAGGACGCCCTGCGCAAGGGATCGGACGACAACCTCCGCACCGAAGTCGGCAAGCCCATGGAGGTCGACACCACACCCACGTTCGGCAGCGAGCGGTACGCCGAGTACATCGACTGGCGCATCGACCACCCCTCGGACGACCTGATGACCGAGCTGCTCCACACCGAGTTCGAGGACGAGACCGGAGTTCGGCGCACCCTCACCCGCGACGAAGCACTGCTGTACACCACGGTCGTCACCGGGGCGGGCAACGAGACCACCACACGGCTCATCGGCTGGGCGGGGAAGGTGCTCGCCGAGCACCCCGAGCAGCGCCGCGCCATCGTCGAGGATCGCTCGCTCATCCCGAACACGATCGAGGAGCTGCTCCGCTACGAGTCGCCCGGTCCCCAGATCGGACGCTACCTACCCGAAGACGTCGAGGTGCACGGTCAAGTCGTGCCGGCCGGGAGCGCCATCCTCTTCCTGGTGTCGTCCGCCAACCGCGACGACCGGCGCTTCGACGACGGCGACCGGTTCGACATCCATCGCAAGGTCGTCCAGCACCTGGCGTTCGGCTACGGCATCCACTTCTGCCTCGGCGCCGCGCTCGCCCGACTCGAGGGCCGCATCGCGCTCGACGAGCTCCTCGACCGGTTCCCGGAGTGGGACGTCGACCTCGACCGTGCTCGCATCTCGCCGACGTCGACCGTCCGGGGATACGAGACGCTCCCCGTCGTGGTCCGGTAGGCACGATGGATGACCTCGAGGAGATCAGACAGCTCAAGGCCCGGTACTTCCGCACGATGGACACCAAGGACTGGGACGGCATGCGGACGGTCTTCACCGATGGCGTGGTCATGGACACCACCGAGTCGGGAGGAGACGTCATCTCCGGCGCGGATGCGTTCATGGCCTTCCTCAGCAAGACGTTGGCCGAGGTGGTCACCGTGCACCACGGCCACATGCCGGAGATCGCGCTCACTTCGCCGACGACGGCGACCGGGGTGTGGGCCATGGAGGACAAGCTCCGGTGGCCCGATGGCACGACCATGCACGGCTACGGCCACTACCACGAGACCTACGAGCTCTCCGACGGGTCGTGGCGCATCGCGTCTTCGAAGCTCACGCGACTCCGAACCGACTTCACGCAATCCGGTGACAGGTGACGACCGAGCATGAGGTCGCCGTCATCTCTGGCGGCGCCTCCGGCTACGGCAGAGCACTGGGAGCCGAGTGCGCGCGCCGCGGGATGGATGTAGTCCTCCTCGACCGAGATGGTGACCGCGTCCGGAGCGAGGCCGCCACCCTCACCGCCGACCATGGCATCAACGCGCGCGGCGTTCGAGTCGACATGGCCGACGCGGAGCAGGTGGCGGAGGCCGCGATCGACGTCGCCGAGCAGTTCGGACATGCCGACCTCGTCATCTCGAACGTGGGCGTGCAGCTGTTCGGTGCCGTCGAGCGCATCACCGACGACAAGTGGCGCTGGGTGCTCGACGTGAACGTGCTGGGCGCCGCCCGGATGGCTCGTTCGTTCTTGCCGCTGCTCCGCCGTTCCGCGCAGCCGCGACTGGCGTTCACGACGTCCTCGTCGGTGCTCACGCCGGCAAGCCGACTCGGCGCATATCAGGCGAGCAAGTTCGCCGTGTGGGGCCTGGCCGAGACACTACGGCTGGAGCTCGCGGGCGAGGTCGAGGTTTCGGTGATCTTCCCTTCCGGGATGAGCTCGCGGCACCTCGAGACGAGCAGCGACGCGCAGCCCGACCACCTCCGACGCGACGTCGGTGAGGCCGAGGACTTCGAAGCGATGATCGCCAGCAATCCCGATATGGCGAGTGGGATCGTGACGCCTGAAGAGGCGGCGGAGCGCAGCATCGACGGCGTGCTCGCGGGCGAGCGATACATCGTGACCCACGGTGATCTGCTCGACGCGGTCTCGGCGCGTTCCGCCGCACTTCGCGACGCAGCCGATCGGGCACGCATCGGTTCCTGAGCGCGCTCAGTCTTTCCAGTCCGTGCGGTCGGCGCGGGATGGCTGACGGCCGATGCGGAGGGGGCTGAGCGGCGCATCGACCATGAGGACACGGTTCCATGTCGTCGCGTCGAGTCCGCGCCGCCAACCGGCGAGCGCGGGGTCGCCCTCGCCATCGGCCCACTGCTCCCACGTCGGGATGGCCCAGAGCAGCACCGCTTCGTCGTCGTTGGCCATCGCGGTTCTGAACGCACCGAAGAGCTCCCAGCCGTGGCGCGCGTGCAGGTCGGAGGCGTCGCGCGCGCGCTCGAGCAGATCGGCCGCCGCGCCGGGCGCGACCGTCACCAGCTCGTGCGCGTAGACGTCGCCCCGGAGGCCATCGGCACACAGCTCTTCGATCGTGCGGGTCCACGGGGCCGGCACGACGATGCGATCGACACCACCACTGCGAAACGCCGCCGCCGCCGCCCACCACCGCTCGAGGGCCGGATCCTGGGTGCCGCCGCCGACCGCCTCGGTGGCGAAGGACGCAGCCAGGCCAGCCCACCCAACGTGCTCCCACAGGTTGATCGTCTTCGGCCACGCACCGGTGGAGCCCATGAGCGCCCAGACCCCGTAGCAGAGCTGGTCGCGCTCCTCCTGGCCGATCGGGCTCCAGTTCGCCGTCATGTGCTGCATGTAGTTGGCGCGGTTGTGGCCGATGATGTCGATGAGCTCATGGATGTAGACACGGTCGTTCATGCGGGTGGGGCTTCTCCTTTGC
>JBKJJI010000092.1:0-8036 GCA_046598115.1 Acidimicrobiia bacterium
GGGTCGTCAACATCACGAAGTTCGGTGCGTTCGTCAACGTCCTGCCCGGACGCGACGGCCTGCTGCACATCTCGAAGATCGGTGGCGGCCAGCGCATCGACCGGGTCGAGGACGTGCTCAACCTCGGCGACGAGGTCGAGGTCCGTGTCGACGACATCGACAACTCCGGGAAGCTCTCGTTGAGCCTCGCCAGCTCGGAGCCGCCGGCCGAAGGTTCGAACGACCGTGGCGGCGACCGTGGCGGCGACCGCGATCGGGGTGACCGTGACCGTGGTGGGCGCGACCGTGACCGTGGTGGCGACGGTGACCGTGGGCGCGACCGTGACCGTGGTGGCGACCGTGACCGTGGTGGCGACCGTGACCGTGGTGGCGACCGTGACCGTGGTGGCGAGCGTGCGCCCGCGGCGTCGTCCGACGGGGCCGAGACGGTCTCGTTCGAGGACACCTGGGAGGCCACGGCACGCGAGGAGTTCGGCGACCTCGGGCCCGCAGAGGCGCCCCGCAGCGGCGGTGGCGGCGGGCGCAGTGGCGGTGGCGGTGGCGGCGGTGGCGGCCGTCGTCGTCGGTGACCGCTCGTCCGGTACTGCACCCGGTCTTCTGATCTCGACGTGAGCGTGTCCGGGGGCATCCGTCGCACGCGGCTCGACACGGGCCTGCGCGTCGTGACGGAGTCGCTCCCGGCACTGCGCTCGGTCGCGATCGGCTGTTGGGTCGGAACCGGCGCACGCGACGAGCCCGACGCGATCGCAGGCGCCAGTCACTTCCTCGAGCATCTGCTGTTCAAGGGGACCGACCGGCGGAGCGCGGCCGAGATCGCCGAGGCCGTCGAGTCCGTCGGCGGCGACATGAACGCATTCACCGGGCACGAGCTCACCACGTACTACGTGCGGGTACCGCACGACCGACTCGGACTCGCCGTCGAGATCCTCTCCGACATCCTCTGGTCGCCCGCGTTCCGTGCGCACGAGGTCGACTCCGAACGCCAGGTCATCCTCGAAGAGATCCGGATGCGCGACGACGCACCCGAGGACCTCGTGCACGACCTCTTCGCGGGTGCGCTCTTCCCATCGCACCCGATCGGCCGCGACGTCATCGGGACGCCGGAGACGATCGAGTCGATGGGACCCGACGAGATCGGTGCGTTCCACGCGGAGCACTACCACCCGAGCAACGTCGTCGTGGCCGCTGCGGGCAACCTCGACCACGACGAGGTCGTCGCCCTCGTCGAGGCCGGGCTCGTCGGTGCCGACGGCGCCCGCCCTTCCCGATCCTCGTGGCCGGGGGAGCCGGAGCCGTCGCCCCTGGCGGTCCTGACCCGCGACACCGAGCAGGCCCACGCGGTGCTCGGCATGCGCGCGCTGCGCCGGGACGACCCCGACCGGTATGCGCTCGGGGTGCTCGCACAGGCGCTCGGAGGCGGGATGTCGTCGCGGCTGTTCCAGGAGGTCCGCGAGAAGCGGGGTCTCGCCTACTCCGTCTACGCCTACCGCAGCGCCTTCGAGGAGACGGGCACCCTCGCGGTCGCCGCCGGGACCGCCCCCGAGCGCCTCGACGAGCTGCTCGACGTGGTCGACACCGAGCTGGGGCGCATCGTCGCCGACGGTGGAGTCTCGGACCGTGAGCTCGAAGCGGCCAAGGGTCACCTCACCGGATCGCTCGCCCTCTCGCTCGAGAGCTCGAGCTCGCGGATGCACCGGATCGGTCGCAGCGAGCTCACCCTCGGAGAGATCCCGTCACTCGACGACCTCGTTGCCGACGTCGAGGCGGTGGGCGCCGACGACGTCGCCCGCGTCGTCGACCGGCTGCTCGCCCCGGGGGAGCGCACCCTCGCCGTGGTGGGTCCCGTCGATCACGCCCGGCTCGCCTCCCGGGATTCCTGAGCCATACGGGCTCGCCCCGGTACCCTGCGCCCGATGGGAACGCCGATGGGAACGCCGATGGGGCCGAACGGGTCAGGCGCACCGATCAAGGTCGGGGTCTTCGGCGCCGGCGGCCGGATGGGCGCGACCGTGTGCGCCGCCGTCGCGGATGCGCCGGATCTCGAGCTCGTGGCTGCCGTCGACCCGTACCACGAAGGGATCGACCTCCAGCAGCTCGGCGTCCCCGACACGGGTCTGCGTCTCGCGCGGAGTGCGGACGCGCTGGCCGACGCCGGCGCGGAGGTCGCGGTCGACTTCACGGTGCTCGACGCGGCGCGAGAGAACCTCCGCTGGTGCGCCGAGCACACCGTGCACGCGGTCGTCGGCACGACGGGCTTCTCCGACGACGACATCGCCGATCTCCGCGCGCGCTTCGCCGACGCGAAGACGAATGCGGTGATCGCGCCGAACTTCGCGATCGGTGCCGTGCTCATGATGCGCTTCGCCGCGCTGGCGGCGCCCCACTTCGAGACGGCCGAGATCATCGAGCTGCACCACGACCAGAAGGTCGACGCGCCGTCGGGGACCGCGATGCTCACCGCGCAGCGGATGGCGGACGCGTCGCAGGACTGGGCGCCCGACCCCACCGAGAAGACGCTCACCGACGGGGCACGCGGTGGATCGGGGCCCGGAGGGATCCCGATCCACTCCGTGCGTCTGCGCGGCATGGTGGCCCACCAGGAGGTCCTGCTCGGCACGACGGGCCAGTCCCTCTCGATCCGCCACGATTCCTACGACCGGACGTCGTTCATGCCGGGCGTCCTGCTCGCCGTGCGGGCGGTCGGCTCGCGTCCGGGTGTGACCATCGGTCTGGACGAGCTCCTCGACACCTGATCGATGACCGGGCTCGATGACCGGGCTCGATGACCGGGCTCGATCGCCGGGCTCGATCGGGCGCGTCGATCCGCTCCTCGTTTCCCCGCGCGGTCCGGCGCGGATAGCGTCCCGCCGGTGGGTGACCAGCCGCTGCTCGCGGTACGGAGTCTCGAGGTGCTGTACGCCGGGGTCGTCCGCGCGGTGCGCGGCGTGAGCCTCGACGTCGGCGGCGGGGAGATCGTGGCCCTGCTCGGCGCGAACGGTGCCGGGAAGACGAGCCTGCTGCGAGCGGTGTCCGGTCTGGTCCACGTGCACGACGGCAAGGTCGTCCGTGGCGACGTGCTGCTCGACGGCTCGTCGATCCTCGGCCTCAGCGCCCCCGCGATCGTCCGGCGGGGCCTCGCGCAGGTCATGGAAGGGCGGCGGATCTTCGCCGAGCTCACCGTCGACGAGAACCTCCGATCCGGGGGCTTCACCCGTCGGGATCGTGCCGGCGCGCGCGAGACCTACGACCAGGTCCTCGAGATGTTCCCCGTGCTCGCGGAGCGGCGCCGTTCCGTCGCCGGGTACCTCTCGGGCGGTGAGCAGCAGATGTGCGCGATCGGGCGCGCGCTCATGGCCGCGCCGCGCCTGCTGCTGCTCGACGAGCCTTCGCTCGGGCTCGCGCCACTCATCCAGGAGCAGATCCGCGACACGATCGTGGCCATCGCCGAGAGCGGGACGAGCGTGCTCCTCGTGGAGCAGAACGCGATGATGGCGCTGTCGATCGCCCATCGCGCTGCGGTGCTGGAGAGCGGCCACGTCGTGCGTGAGGGCCTCGGCTCCGAGCTGCTCGGCGACGATGAGATCCGCGAGGCCTACCTCGGGATGGGGGAGCGCGGCCGCCGGTCGTTCAAGGACCTCAAGGGCTACCGACGCCGACGCCGGTGGAGCGCGTGAGATGACGTCCGTCGGCACCCGGGTCGAGCACCGCCGCTATGACGGCGCGCTGCTCGAGGTCAAAGATGTGACGCTGCAGTTCGGCGGGGTGACGGCACTGCGCGGGGTCAACTTCAGCGTCGAGGAGAACGAGCTGTTCGCGGTCATCGGGCCGAACGGCGCGGGGAAGACCTCGATCTTCAACTGCCTCAACGGCGTGTACCGGCCGCAGGAGGGCAGCATCCGGTTCCAGGGCGTCGAGCTGGTCGGTCGGCGGCCTCCGGCGATCGCGCAGCTCGGGATGGCGCGCACCTTCCAGAACCTCGGCCTGTTCGTGAACCTCAACGTGATCGACAACCTCATGTTGGGGCGCCACGTCCGGATGCGATCGGGGTTCCTGAGCGGGATGGCATGGCTCGGCCGCGCCCGCAACGAGGAGATCGCGAACCGGCAGCGCGTCGAGGAGATCATCGAGCTCCTCGCGCTGCAGCCGTTCCGCTACGAGCCCGTGGGGTCGCTGCCCTACGGCATCCAGAAGAAGATCGAGCTCGGCCGTGCCCTCGCGATGGATCCGCGGATCCTGCTGCTCGACGAGCCGGTCGCTGGGATGAACCTCGGCGAGACCGAAGACATGGCACGCCTGATCCTCGAGATCCGCCACGAGCTCAACCTCACGATGATCCTCGTCGAGCACGACCTCCACATGGTCATGGAGCTCGCCGACCGGCTGCTCGTGCTCGACTTCGGTGAGCCGATCGCAATCGGTGATCCGGCCGAGATCCAGGCGAACCCGCGCGTCATCGCGGCGTACCTCGGATCGGGGGACACATGACCGCGACCGTGGTGCCGTCTCCTTCCCCCGACCTGTCGAGCGGCCCCTCGACGCTGCCCGCGTGGCTGCTGCTGCAGGCCGAGCTACGCCCCAAGGCGGTCGCGATGCGGGTGAAGGAGCTGGGGCGCTGGCGAGAGATCTCGTGGCAGGAGCACGCGGCACGGGTCGAGGCGGTCGGGCGCGCGCTGTCGACGTTCGGGGTGAGCCGCGGCGAACGCGTCCTGCTGCTGAGCGAGAACCGGCCGGAGTGGGTCGTCACCGACCTGGCCGTGCAGGGCCTCGGCGCGGCGACGGTCGGCGTGTTCCCGACCACGCCGGTCGCCGAGGTCGGCCCGCTCCTCGAACGGAGCGGGGTCCGGGTCGCCGTGGTGGAGGACGAGGAGCAGCTCGACAAGCTCCTGGCGCTGCGCGACCGGAGCCGGCTCGAGCGCATCGTCGTGATCGAGACGCGTGGGATCCGCCTGCTCGAGGCTCCTGCGTCGAGCTTCGAGGCGTTGGAGTCGATCGGCTCGACCGACGCCGTCGCGCTCCGATCCGGTGATCTCGACGAGTGGCGCGTCGCCGTCGGCGCCCTTGCTCCCGACGACTGCGCAGCGATCGCCTTCACCCCGGGGACATCAGGCGCGCCGAAGGGCGCGCTCCTCACCCATGCGAACCTCGCCGCCGTCGCCGAGGTGGGCACGGCCGCGTACGGCCTGCGCGCGGGGGACCGCATCGTGTCGTGCCTCCCGTTGTGCGAGATCGCCGAGCGAGCGCTCGTCGTCGCGCAGGCCACCCGGGCAGGCTGCACGGTGCACTTCGGCGAGGGCGGCGACGCCCTCGAGAACGACATCCGCGAGGTCCGTCCCACCGTGTTCCTGGCGGCGCCGAGGCTGTGGCAGCGCCTGAAGGGGAGCGTCGACGTCGGGCTGCGCAACGCCGGCCGGCTCAAGCGGGCGGCGTTCCGGTTCGGGACCGGCGGCGGCCCTCGCGCGCTGCGGTCGATGCTCGTCACCCGACCGGTGCGCGCCCGGGTCGGGCTCACGGAGGTCCGCCTGGCGCTCGCCGGTGGTGCCCCCATGCCGAAGGACCTCCACGGCTGGTGGGCCGCCCTCGGCGTCGACGTGCGCGAGGTGTACGGCCTCACCGAGACCTGTGGCATCGGGACGATCGTCGATGCTGGCAGTCCTCCCGGCTCGGTCGGCCGGGCGCTCCCGGGCACCGATATCGACATCGCGCCCGACGGTGAGGTCCTCGTCCGCGGAGCCGCGGTGTTCGCCGGATACCTCGACGACCCGGAAGAGACGGCCGCGGCGCTCGACCGGGACGGCTGGTGCCACACCGGCGACCTCGGTGCGGTGGATGCCGAGGGCGAGCTCACGATCGTGGGGCGCCGCAAGGACGTGATCGTGACCTCGGGGGGCCACACCGTCGCGCCTGCGCCGATCGAGCGGCACCTGACCACCTCGCCGTTCGTGCGGGCCGCGGTCGTCGTCGGTGAGGGGCGCGCGCACCTCGGGGCGCTCCTCGCGCTCGAGGGCGAAGCGGTCGGCGACTGGGCGTCCGAGCAGGGGGTGGCCTTCACCACCCACGGAGCACTGGCCGAACGCCCGGAGGTGCAGGCGCTCGTGCAGGAGTGGATCGACGAGGTGAACGCCACGCTGCCCGCCGAGGAGCACGTGCGCGGCTTCGCGCTCCTCCCCGACGACCTCAGCGAGGACGATGGCGACCTCACCGCGACCCTCAAGGTCCGACGCGCCGCGACGGCCGAGCGGTTCGCCGACCTCGTGGAATCGATGTACTCGTGAAGTTCTTCCAGCTCTTCGCCTCGGGCGCGTCACTCGGCGCGGTGTACGCGCTCGTCGGGCTCGGGTTCGTCGTGATCTACCGCGCGACGGGCGTGATCAACTTCGCGCAGGCGGGGATGGTCGTGCTCGGCGCGTTCCTCGTCTACAACGCGACGTTCACCTGGGAGCTCCCGTTCTGGGTCGCGTTGCTCGTCGCGATGGGCCTCGGGGCGCTGCTCGGCGTCGTCCTGGAACGTGTCGTCCTGCGGCGGATGATCGGCCGACCGGTCTACGCGGTGATCCTCGTGACGGTCGGGATATTGCTGCTCGTCGAACCCGTCGTCACGACGATCTGGCGGAACCCCGCCACGAACATCGAGAACCCGTGGGGCCTGTCGAAGGTGACGATCGGGAGCGTGAACATCCTGCAGGTCGACGTCGCGACCGTGGTGATCGCCGCGACCATCCTCGGCGCGTTCTTCGCGTTCTTCCGCTACACCAAGTACGGCGTGGCGATGCGGGCCACGGCGATCGACCAGGAGGCGGCGCTCGCGCAGGGGATCAACGTGCAGCGCATCGTGGCGCTCTCGTGGGCCATCGCCGGGGTGGTGGCCGTGCTCGCCGGCACGATGCTCGGGTCGGGTGCCGGCCCGGCGACCGGCCTCGGTGTCGGCATCGGGATCATCTCGCTCAAGGCGCTGCCCGCGATGGTGCTCGGCGGTCTCGACTCGCCGCTCGGCGCCGTCGTCGGGGGGCTGATGATCGGCATCGGTGAGGTGCTGGTCGCGGGGTACCAGAAGGACATCCTGCCGTTCCTCCCCGACGGGTTCGCCGCGGTGATGCCGTGGGTCGTGATGCTGATCGTGCTCCTCGTCCGCCCCTACGGGCTGTTCGGCACCCGCGACGTGCGGCGCGTCTGATGGCCGCGAACCGGGGGATGGTGCGCAACTACGCACAGGACGTTCGCATGGTGCCGTCGTGGCGCGCGCGCGGCTTCCTGCTCGCGGTCTTCGCGCTGTACCTGTGGCTGCCGTTCCAGCTCGACGACTTCTGGGCCAGCGTCTTCACCCTCGCGGGGATCACGGCGATCGGTGCGCTCGGCCTCAACATGCTCACCGGGTACACAGGGCAGCCGTCGCTCGGCACCGCAGCGTTCATCGGCCTGGGCGCGTTCACCGCCAGCTACCTCGGCCGTCCGGTCGACTTCGGTGGCCTCGAGTGGTCGTTCCCGGCCTATCTGGCGATCGCGATCGTGCTGGGCGCGGTCGTGGGCTTCGTCGTGGGAGTGCCCGCGCTCCGGTTGCGGGGGAACTACCTCATCATCGCGACGCTCGGGCTCGTCTTCGTCGCGCTCTACGTCTTCAAGAGCTGGGAGGTGGTCACCGGCGGCAATTCCGGCGTCCCGATGCCGCTCGAGGTGAAGCTCTTCGGCGTCGATTTCGCACAGCTCGACGTGCTGGGGGAGACGCTCGGGCGGAACCAGAGCCTCTTCTTCCTCGTCTGGGCCTTCGTCGCGCTCACCGCGCTGCTGTGCAAGAACGTCGTGCGGTCACGCGCCGGTCGCGCGATGCAGGCGGTGCGCGACCGCGACGTCGCAGCCGAAGTCGTCGGCGTCAGCCTCTTCCGCACGAAGGTCGGGGCCTTCGTGCTCTCCAGCGCGATCGCCAGCGCCGCGGGGGTCTTCTACGGCATCTGGATCCAGTACCTCGTGCCCGACGACCAGGCCCTCGGCCTCAACCTCTCGATCCAGTACCTCGCCATCATCATCGTCGGCGGGATCGGGAC
>JBKJJI010000120.1:0-8224 GCA_046598115.1 Acidimicrobiia bacterium
ATCGCCTCGACGCGCTGGCATCGGATGTGCACGGAGTGTCGCGACGAGCTGTACGCCCGGTTCGACATCGAGGGACGCTCGATCGAGGTCGCCGACTACGAGCCGACGATGCACGTGACGCCGAACGCCGTCGCCCTCAAGGACGACTGAGCCTCGGTCCCGAGCCGCCCGAGGACCGGAGTGCTGGGCCTACGCCCAGGCGGCTTCGCCGGCCGCGATGCGGATGCGCTCACGGGCGACGGGGGCGTGCGTCGAGCAGTAGACCTTGCCGCGGACGCGGGTGGACTTGCAGGCGGGCATGACGCAGCCCTTGGCCTTGGTGCTTCGAGTAGTGGTGCTGGTCTTGCTCATGGGGGGCTCTCTTCGTTGGTGGTGGCGACCCGGCCACCAGGGGTGACGGGGGTCGTCCTCCTGTGTACGTGGGGGCGGATCGCTGGGGGGTGGAGATCGTGGGGTCGACGCGCGACCACATGCGTCCGTGTGGTCGAGCGACCGGGGGAGCCATCTCGACCGGAGCAGGCGATTCGTGGGCCATTTCCCGAGGGATTGGGGAATGTAGCCGATTTGTCGCCTGGGTGCACGCATCTCCTTCCTGCCTGCTCATCGAGGCCGCTCGTCGGCGTCCTGATCGTCAACATCGGCACCCCGGCAGAGATTCCTGAGTCTGATCAGACGAGCAGGACGACCCGCCCGAATGCCGCGCGGCTCTCGAGATAGGCGTGGGCGTCGGCAGCCTCGGCGAGCGGGTACGCCCGGTCGATCACGACCTGCAGCGCACCTGCCGCAACCTCGTCGAGGTGGCGCTCGACCATCGAGCGCGCGCGGTCCGTCGTGATCTCGGCGCCGAAGAACACCCCGGTCACCGTCTGGTTGCCCATCATGAGCAACGACGCGTCGAACGGCTGCGGGTCGCGGCCCGCCTGGCCGACGAGGCTCACCCGCCCGCGATACGCGAGCGCCTGCACGCTCCCCGCGAGGGTGGAGCCCACCGAGTCGACGACGAGGTTCACTCCGGCACCGCCCGTCAGCGCGCGTGCGGCCGGCGCGAAGTCGTGCTCTCGGTAGTTGATGCCGTGGTCGAGGCCGAACTCCTTCAGCCGTTCCAGCTTCTCGTCGCTGGATGCGGTCGCCAGCACCGTCGCGCCGGCACGCTTGGCGAGCTGGATCGCTGCGAGCCCGACTCCCCCGGCGCCGGCCTGGACCAGCACCGTCTCGCCCTCGGCGAGGTGCCCGAACTCGAAGAGGCAGTCGTCGGCGGTGCCGAACGCGATCGGGACACAGGCAGCCTCGACGATGTCGAGCCCGTCGGGCACCAGCCACGTGACGATCGAGGGGACGGCGCGCCGCGCCGCATGCGAGCCCCAGAGGAAGGAGCACACGACCCGCTGGCCGACGGACCGGTCGGTGACGTTCGCGCCGACCTCGGCGATGGTCCCGGCGCACTGGTAGCCGACCACGTGCGGCGTGGTCGCCATCTCCCCACCGCCCCGGTTGAGCGTATCGCCACCTTCGATGCTCACGGCCTCGACGTCGATGAGCACGTCGTCGGGTCCGCAGTCGGGGTCGGGGACATCCTCGTAGCGCAAGACGTCGGGTGGTCCGGTCTCGTAGTACACGGCTGCCTTCATGGCGCCGACGCTAACCGTTGCGGTCGGACGGCGGTCCGAAGCGCTGGATCGGGAGGTGCCGGGTCATCGCCGATCCCGGTGGCCCGAGCAGTGCCTGCCGGCGGAGATGGCGGCGGTGGAACACCTCGACCAGCCGCGCGTCATGGCGCCCGTCGTCGGCGTCGGCGCGCACGAACGCCTCCATCTCGGCCTCGCCGTCCCGCCAGCCCGTGGGGCGATGGCCGAGGAGGTCGCGGAGGTCGTCGAGGTCTGCCGCCGCGACAGCATCGCCGACCTGGTCGGCCCGCTGGAGGTGGCGGGCGGTCCGGAACGCGGTGCGCAGGCGATACCGGAGGTACTCGTCGTCGGTGGTCACCGAGCCGAGCAGGTCCACGAGATGCCCATGGGCCGGCGCCGTCGATGCGTCTCGCTCCTCCAGCGAATCGATCTCCGGCACCTCGATGCCCATCTCCTCGGCAAGGGCCTCGGTCGCGAACAGGTTCGTCTCCGCGCACCACTGGAGGTTCGTCATCAGGTCGCTGCTCGTTGGCGGGTCGACGATCGCCGCGCCGAACACGAGCTGGTTGGTGAGGGTGAACGCGACATGGTGGCGCCGGATAGCGGTGAGGTCCACAGGTGCGCCGGACAGCACTTCGTAGCGGGCATAGAGGGCGGCGAAGTCGCCGTAGTGGAGCACGGTGTCGCGCATCCGCCATGCGGCGAGGTCCATCATCGGATCGCCGATGTGGCCGAGCTCGAGGTCGAGCACCGCGAGGACGCGTCCGTCGGCATGGTGGAACTGCCCGGAGTCCCACACGACGGGCGCAGCACGCCCCCTGCTCCCCGGTGGGTTCCGGCGCAGCCAGCCGAGCGCGAACTCCAGGAACGCGTCGGGCGCCCGCTTCTGGAGCTGGTAGACGGCTTCGTAGCGGGCCATCCCCACCGCACCGCTCTCGGTGGGAGCCCTCGCGGCGACGATCCCCGCGGCGACGAACGGCGTCGGGTCGAGGGCGTGGATCGCGGCGAGGATCTCGACGTAGTGGTCGACCACCGCGTCACGCTCCGCATCGGCGGTGCCGGCAAAGTCGGCCCGACCGGCGACCCGGTCCATCACGTACGCGGCCGGGGCGTGGATCCACCCGTGCACCGCGGCCGTGGGGATCCCGCGCTCGTGCAGCAGGCGCTGGAACCGCATCTCGTGCTCGAGCGGGAAGATCAGCTCCATGTCGGTGCGGTCGCCGCGCACGCAGAGCTCGACCACCGCGCCATCAAGGTCCACGTCGGCGAACCACACCGGCCGCCAGCGAGGCTGACGCTGGATGCGCACGACGGTGCCGCCGAGCTCGCGTTCGAGCCAGGCGTTGACCCGGTCGGTCGCGTCCTGGTCGGGGGCGTGCATCGCTCAGTCGAGCGTGAGCCAGAGCCGCAGCAGGTGGCGCGGCGACCGCTCGACGGTGAAGCCCCGGCCGGTGCGCAGATCCGTGCGGACGGCGTCGACGCGAGACCGCAGCGCAGGCGCGTCGACGTCGTCGCGGGTGAGCTCCCCGAGGGCGTCCGGGGTGGGACCGAGTCGCCAGCCGATCGCCACGAGCTCGGCCACCTCGTCGTCCGTGAGGTCGGACGACCACGCGTCGGCGCCACCGAGATCGATCCCCCGCCACGACGCCGACGACCCGACCGGACTCTCGGGAACGCCGACGTCGGGTCGGTCGAAGTAGCCGAGCGTCTGGTCCATGTAGGACCGGAAGGTGACGGCCACGGCCCTAGCGGACCACCGCGCTCATCCCACCGCCGCGCTGCCGACAGGGGGACGCCCGACGGTCGCCCGGAACGCATCGACGAGCGACCGAAGGCGCTCCTCCGCGTCCTCGGCGTCGGGGCGGAGGCGGAGCCCGAGTCGGAAGTCGGTGACGCCAGCCTCGAGCAGCGCGGGCACGGGGGCCATCGTGGCGTCGAGGTCGTAGGCCGTGTGGTCGCCCTTCGCGACGGGGAGCGCACCCGTGACCTCGATCGGGTCGGGGTCGCCGCCGGCCGTCGCAACCGCGACTCGCATCCGCGGGATCGACGCCGCGAGGTCGTCGGCGTCGTCGCCCCACGGGATCCAGCCGCGGCCGAACCGCGCGAGCCGGGTCATCGCCCGCTCGTTGATCGTCCCGCTGACCCAGACCGGGACCCCGCCGGGCTGCACGGGCTTCGGCATCTGGTGGATCGCGGAGAACTCGAGGCGGTCGTCGGCGAAGTCGGCGGCGGTGTCGCGCCAGAGCGTCTGCACGACGGCGAGGGTGTGGTCGAGGGCGGCGCCGCGCGTCCCGTAGTCGAGCCCGGCGGCCTCGTACTCCTCGCGCTGCCACCCCACACCCACTCCCAGGTCGAGGCGTCCCCCGGACAGGACGTCGAGCGTGGCGGCGGTCTTGGCGAGCACGACCGGACGTCGGAGCGCGGCGAGGAGGATGCCGGTGAAGAAGCGGACGTGGGTGGTACGAGCCGCGAGATAGGTGGACACGGTGAGCGGCTCGAGCCAGTGGCCGTCGGGCCCGGTGGGCTGCCGGCCGCCCGCGGAGCCGCCTCGGGCCGGGTCGGCATACGCGTCGAGGTCCTCGCCGAACACGACATGGTCGCTGAGCGCGAGGCGGTCGATCCCGGCCCGGTCGGCCTCCTCGGCCCGGCGGACCATGTGGTCCCAGCCCCCGGGGTCCTCGGCCGAGAACGTGACGAGCATGAGGGAGAGCTGGGGTGGTGTCGGGCTGGTCATCGAGCCCCGAGGTTAGGCGTCGGCGTTAGGTTCTCGGCGTGGATCTCACCGAGGACGACCGCCGTGCCCTGACCGAGCTCTCGTACCGGTACGCCGCGCACGTCGACGACCGCGACTTCGACGCCCTCGGCGAGCTGTTCACCGACGACGCGGTCCTCGTGTCCGGAGCGGGCACGCGCGACGGCCGCGCCGCGATCCTCGAGGCGATGCGGGGCCTCGAGCGCTACGGACGGACGTTCCACCTCGTCGGCCAGGTCCGCCTCTGGGTCGAGGGCGACGGTCCCCATGGCGAGACCTACTGCACGGCACACCACTTCACCGTCGGCGACGACGACGACAACGCGACCGATCGCATCCTCTCGATCCGCTACCACGACACCTATGTCCACCACTCCGGCGTCCACCACGCCGCCGCCCCCGACACCGGGGGGTGGCGCTTCGCCCGCCGCGCACTCGACATCGTCGCCACCCAGACCATCACCGCCCCCGGTTCCACCCTCCCCCCTTCTTGATGCGTCTCTCACCTGCCTATGGCAGGGTGAGAGACGCACGTCGAGCGGACGGCCCATTCACGACGGGCCACGTACAAAGGGAAGTTGTCATGGCGACGGTGCCACAGTTCTATGGGGGGTCCGGCGCGCCGCTGGACGTCGCGCTGGACCCCAACGCCATCGCCCCGGCGTGGTTCGCGCACCGGGCCCGGATCACCGATTGGCTCGGGGCCCTCGACGACGCGGAGTGGGACGGGCCGACACGGTGCACCGAGTGGACCCTCGCCGGGGTCGTCCGGCACCTCGCCACGGTTGCGCAGTTCGAGGGGTTCACGCTCCACCAGGCCGCCAAGGGTGTGCCGACTCGCCTCCTCGAGGGGTTCGACTCACAGGTGCTCCCCGGCGCGACGGCCGTCGCACTCGATGCGCTCGGGCCCGCCGAGCTGCTCCAGACCTTGCGCGACGCCGACGTGCGCGTCACCGACACCGACCTGCGGGTGGGGCTCGATGCCACGGGCGACCGATCGATCGTGCGACTCGACTGGGCCCCACAGGGCGCACCCGTCGTCGAGGGCACCGCCGGCGCCATCCTCGACGTCGCGACCGGACGGGCGCAATCGGACATCGTCACAGGCGACGCTGCTGGTGTGGCCGTCCTCTCCGAGTTCGCGAACATGTTGCGGTGAGCCAAAACGCCGATCCTCCCCTCGCCGACCAACCCCAGCAACGCGGCATTGCACCGATGCTCGAGATCCCGACCGACGACCCCGTCGCCGTCCTCGACCTCTACGAGTCGCACGGGTGGGGTGACGGGCTCCCGCTCGTCCCCCCGACGCAGGAACGCGTCGACGCGATGCTCGCCGGCCTCGGCGCCGTCGACCCCGACGAGGTGATCGCCACGCTCCCCCCGCGCTTCGGTGAGGCCACGCGCCGCATGCTCGCCGTCAACGCCGTGCTGGCCGGTTGCGCACCCGAACATCTCCCCGTGCTCGTGTCGGCGGTGCGCGCCCTCGCCCGCCCCGAGGTGAACCTCCGGGGCGTGAACGCCACCACGCATCCCGTCGCACCGCTGCTCGTCGTGCACGGTGAGGTCGCGACCACCGCCGGCTACAACGGTGGGCTCGGCGCCTTCGGACCGGGCAACCGGGCGAACGCCACGACTGGCCGGGCCCTGCGCCTCGTGCTGCTGCACATCGCGGGCGCGTCCCCCGGCCCCGGCGACGTCGCCACCCAGGGCGGCCCCGCGAAGTACTCGTATTGCATCGCCGAGAACGTCGACGCTTCGCCCTGGGGCTCGTTCGCGGTCGACGCCGGGATCACGGCCCTGTCGGCCGTCACCGTCCACTGCGGCGAGGCGCCCCACAACGTCCACGACATGGAGTCATCCGCACCGGAGCCCATCCTCGACAAGGTGGCCTCCACGATGACGACCCTGGGACAGAACAACGCGCCGATCAGTCAGGGCGAGTACTTCGTCGCGCTGTGCCCGGAGCACGCGGCCACCTGCGCCGACGCCGGATGGACTCGTGCAGACGTCGCGCAGTACCTCTTCGACCATGCGACCGTGCGCGTCGGCGACCTCCGTCACGCGTTCCACAGCCTGGCCTGGGCCCCTTGGCAGGACGCCCTCGATGACGACGACACCATGTCGATGACCGAACGGGTCGAGAACATCAAGGTGCTCGTCGTGGGTGGCCCCGGCAAGCACTCCTCGCTCATCCCCAGTTGGGGCATGACCACGAGCGCCACCGTCCCGGTCGAGCCCTGAGTCTCGCGGTGCGCTCGGCTCAGGCGAGTCGGACCACCGTGACATGGTCGTCGACGGGCAGAGCACCATCGGTCGACGCGAAGACGCGGCTCGAGTGGAGCTGGACGTCGCCGCGCAGGGTCGACGCGAACGCGACATCGGCTGCATCACGGCCGGTCGCGATCCGCACGAGCGTCGGCCGGGGCGCCCGTCGCGCGGGATCCAACACCTCCCACCCGTCGGACGTCATGACCTCGACGACGGCGTGAAAGTCCATCAGTGAGAGTCCCGGCGCATAGACCGCGGCCAGCCGGGCCGGGACACCGAGCGCTCGGCACAAGGTGATGATGAGATGCGCAAAGTCGCGGCAGACGCCCGCACCGGCATGAAGCGTGTCGAGCGCGGTGTCGAGCGGACCGCTGCTCCCGAGCGAGTAAGCGAGGCGTTCGAAGACCCACGACGAGACTGCACGGGCGACGCTGCCAGGCGGTTGGCCGATCACCGCCGCGAATTCCCCCGCCGCGAAGCCTACGAGGGCGTCCGAGGGGCAGTACCGACTCTGTCACAACCCCACGATCGCCTCGAGCGTGGGGCCATCGTGGCCGTTGCGGATGGTGCCGATCGCCGGTTCGAGCGTGGCCCGGTAGGAGAACGACAGGATGCCGGGCGCGGCGGTGACGACGTGGATGCGACCACCCGCTCGCCTACGACCTCCTCGATCTCGGCCGCTGCACCCCCGGGCCCGTTGCCGGCGATCTGCTCTTCGACGATGCGGCCCGCGTTCGCCGACGGCGCGACCTGGAAGGCAACGACCGATCGTTCGATCACCTCGAATCCGAGCTCACACCCGACCTCGCACTCGACCTCGCGCGGCACTCCGGAGCTCGCGGGTTCGGTCAAGTCCGCAGTCTCCCACCTGTCGTGTCAGGATGACGTACGAAGCGGAAGGGAAGCTCGTGGAGATCTATGCACCGGAAGGAACCCGAGGTCGACCGCCCGTCGCGCTCGCGCCGCCGCTGCCAACGCTCGCCGGGACCCGGATCGGGATCCTCGACAACCTGAAGCCCAACGCGGGGATCCTCCTCTCGCGCGTGGCCGATCGGATCGCCGAGCGCACCGGCGCCGTCGTCACGGTCGTCGAGACGAAGAACGCTGCCGTCGCAGCACCCGACCAGGTTCTCCGGCGACTCACCAAGGAGGTCGAGCTGGTCCTGACCGGCTCGGCCGACTGAGGATCGTGCACGTCGTGGAGTGTCCACGACTCCGTCGCACTCGAGACTGCAGGGATCCCGACCGTCGTCGTGACCACCACCAAGTTCCGCCGCCTCACCGACCAGGTCGCCACGAGCCTCGGGCAACCCGACGCGCGCATCGTCGAGGTGCAGCACCCGCTCGGCGGGACCGACGAGGCCACGGTGCTCACCTGGGCCGACGGAGTGGTCGACGACGCGTTGGGCCTGCTCACCACGTCGCCGTCGGCGGGCTGACGTGATCGATCGGTCCGCGCTCGAGGCGGCGATGAAAGCGGTGCGAACGCTGGTCGCCCCCGTCGGCGGCAACCAGCGTTCGCACCGCTTTCATCGCCGCCTCGAGCGCGGACCGATCGATCACGTCAGCCCGCCGACGG
>JBKJJI010000355.1:0-8860 GCA_046598115.1 Acidimicrobiia bacterium
GCGAGGTGCGCGGGCATCGGGTCGTAGTGGGAGTGCGTGATCGTGAAGCGTCCCCGACCGTGGGTGCGTGAGCGCAGGTCGACGGAGTAGCGCAGGACCTCCGACGTCGGCACGAACGCCACGATCTCGACTTCGCCGTTCCCGAGTGAGCTGGTGCCCTGGATGCGGCCGCGCTTGGCGTTGAGGTCGCCCATGAGGTCGCCCTGGCTGGCCTCGGGTGCGCGCACGACGAGCTCGCTGATCGGTTCGAGCAGGATGGGTTGCGCCTTGGCCATCGCCTCCTTGAAAGCGAGAGCCCCGGCCATCTTGAAGCTCATCTCCGAGCTGTCGACCGAGTGGTACTTGCCGTCGAACACGGTCGCCTGCACATCGACGACGGGGAAGCCGAACACCCCGCCGGACGCCATCGTCTCGGCGATGCCCTTCTCGACCGCGGGGATGAACTGGCGGGGGATCGCGCCACCGACGATCTTGTCGACGAACTCGAAGCCGGCGCCGCGCTCGACCGGCTCGACCCGGACCGACGCGACCCCGAACTGCCCGTGGCCCCCGCTCTGCTTCTTGTACTTGCCCTCGGCCTCGGCTTCGGCGGTGATGGTCTCCCGGTAGGCGACCTTCACCTCATCGGTCTCGACGGCAACGCCGAACTTGCGGTGGATGCGCTCGAGCGCGATCCCGAGATGGGTCTCGCCCATGCCCCAGAGCAGCGTCTGGTGCGTCTCGTCGTTGCGCTCGAGGCGGATGGCGGGGTCCTCGTCCTGGAGCCGGTGCAACGCCGTCGCGAGTTTGTCCTCGTCGCCCTTGGACCTGGCCCGGATCGCGACCGGGAGCGTCGGCTCGGGCTGTTCGAGCGGAGCGACGTCGACGGCGGCGCCGCGACTCCCGAGGACGTCGCCGGTGAACGTGTCGGTGAGCTTCGCGACCGCGCCCAGGTCACCGGGGCCGACCTCGCTCACGGCTTCGGCCTCCTTGCCCCGCATCATCGAGAGCTGGTGGATCCGCTCGTCGGTCATGGTGCGCCCGTTGGTGAGGTGATCGTCGGCCTTGACGGTGCCCTGGAGCACCTTGAAGTGGTTCACGCGTCCGATGTAGGGGTCGACCACGGTCTTGAACACGAACGCGACCGGCGGCCCGTCGCCGACGTCGGGCGCAGGTCCTTCACGGACCATGAAGTGCGCGAGGCGATCGACCCCGATGAGCCGCGTCGCGCTCCCGCACAGGACCGGGAAGACACTGGCCTCGGCGATGCCCTTCGCGAGCGCGCCCTCGAGCTCGTCGACGGAGATGGTGTCGTCGTCGAGGTAGCGCTCCATCAGCGCGTCGTCGGCGACCACGATCCCTTCGACGAGCGAGTCGTGGACGGCGTGCTCCTCGTGCGCCATCTCCTCGGGGATCGTTCCCGAGGCCCCATGGGCATCGGCTCCCCCATTGGGGCCCGAGTAGGTGATCGCAGTGTCGCTCAGGAGGTCGATGACCCCTCGGAAGTCGGCTTCGGTCCCGATCGGCAGCTCGAGGGGCGCCACCCCGGCCCCGAACCGGGCCTTGAGGTCGTCGAGGGTGCGCTCGAAGGAGGCGCGTTCGCGGTCGAGCTTGTTCACGAAGATCGCCCGCGGGATGCCGAGTGACTCGGCGAGACGCCAGGCGACCTCGGTCTGCACCTCGACTCCCTCGACCGCCGACACGACGAAGATCGCGAGCTCGGCGGCCCTGAGCCCGGCCGCCACATCGCCGACGAAGTCGGCGTATCCCGGTGTGTCGAGGAGGTTGACCTTGTGCTGCTCCCATTCGAACGGAGCGACCGCCAGCGACACCGAGATCGACCGCTTCTGCTCCTCGGGGTCGAAGTCGCAGACCGTCGTGCCGTCCTCGACCGACCCGGTGCGGGGGATGGTGCCGGAGGCGAACAGCAGCGCCTCGGCGAGGGTGGTCTTCCCGGCGCCGCCGTGGCCTACCAGGGCGACGTTGCGGATCCTGTCGGTCGGGACCGGCTTCACGGCGTCTGGATCACTCGACACACCCCCCAGGAACATCCGGCAGGAGGCTCCGACGCCGAGTCTAGGAAGCAACCGGCCCCGGGCGACAGGCCACGGCGCCCGCGACGGGCACGGGCGCTCCGCGGGGCAACTGGTACCCTGCAGACGCACTGGGGCCGACCCCGACCGCGGTCCGCCCAGCGCCCCGTCTCCCATTCGAGGTCGTGTTCGCACATGTTGGACAGACGCTGGCGGGACAAGGTCGAGGACGGCCTGGCTCCCGTCGGGAAGGCGCTGCACCGCGGCGGGATCTCGGCGGACGCACTCACGGTCTTCGGGCTCGTCGCCGCCGCTGCCACCGCCGCGCTGATCGCCAACGGGCACCTGCTCCTCGCGGTGCTCGGCCTCGTGGTGACGGGCCTGCCCGACATCCTCGACGGGTCGGTCGCGCGCCACAGCGGCACGGCCGGGAACCGGGGAGCGTTCTTCGACTCGGTGGCCGACCGTGTCGCCGACGGCCTCATCTTCCTGGGCGTCGCGTGGCACCTCAAGGCGGAGAGCGCGCAGCTCCCCGTCCTCGCGATGGCGGTGCTGGGCCTCTCGATGCTGGTCACCTACGAGCGCGCGCGGGCCGAGTCGCTGGGCTACTCGGCCCGGGGCGGTCTCATGGAGCGCCTCGAGCGGATCGTGCTCCTCGGTGTGGGCCTCGCCTTCGACATCCTCGTGCCGGTGCTCTGGGTGATGCTGGGACTCACGGCGATCACCGCGATCCACCGGTTCGTGATGGTGTGGCGTCAGGCGAGCGCGCCACGAGAGGTCGAGCCGCGTCGGACGCGGGCCCTTCGGAGGCATGGTGCCCGACGTCAACGCCGCATATCTCGCGTACCGGGCCGGCGCTGAGACCGCGCGGCGCCTCCCCGCGCCGCTCGGTTCCCTGCTGGCTCGTGTCGCATCCCGGGGCATGCTCGCGTTCGCGCGCGAGCGACGCCACCAGGTCGAACGGAACCTCGAGCGCGTCCTGGGCCCCGACGCCTCCGATGCGAACATCGCTGCCACGACGACTCGCATGTTCGAGCACTACGCGCGCTACTGGCACGAGCTGTTCCGCCTCGTGCCGGACGACGCCTCGTCACAGGTCCCGCTCGTCGACCGGGTGGAGCTCGAGGGTGCCGAGCACCTCGACGCCGCGACGGGGGGTCCGGACAGCACTCGGCCACGCGGCGCGATCCTCGCCCTCCCGCACGTGGGGAACTGGGATCTCGCCGGGGCCTTCCTCGCCGCTCGCGGGCACCGGCTGGTGGTCGCGGCCGAGCCGATCGACCCGCCCGAGCTGTTCGAATGGTTCGTGGCGACCCGTCGGGCGCTCGGGATGGAGGTCGTCGGACTCGGACCCGACGCAGCCGGCGCCCTGCTCCGGGAGCTCGAGCAGGGTGCGCTCGTCTGCCTCGTGTGCGACCGCGACCTGAGCGGCGACGGGGTCGAGGTGGAGCTCTTCGGGGCACCGGCCCGGGTGCCGCGCGGCCCCGTGCTCCTCGCCCTCCGGGCAGGCGTCCCCCTGCTCCCGTCGGCCGCGGGGTTCCTTCCCAACGGCCGCCAGCGGGTCTCGATCGGCGCTCCGCTCCCGTTGGAACGGCGAGGGCGGCTGCGCGACGACCTCGCGCGCCTGACCCAGGACCTCGTGCGCCACTTCGAGCGGCGCATCGCCGCGGACCCCGACCAGTGGCTCGTGATGCAGCCGGTCTGGTCCGACGACCCCGCCCTGGCGAGCGCGGAACCTCCCCGCTTCCCATGAGCCCGCGCCCCGTGAGCCGTTCCCAATGACCCGCCGGATGATTGGGGGGGTACGTCCGCTGCGCGTCATGTTGACGTGTCCCTACTCGTTGTCGGTCGACGGAGGGGTGCAGCTGCAGGTCCTGGGCATCGCGCGTGCGCTCCGGGCCCGCGGGGTCGACGCTCGCGTGCTCGCACCCTCTGATGGTCCTCCTCCGGAGCTGGGGGTCACGAGCCTGGGGCCGACGCGGCGGTTCCCGTCGAACGGCTCGATCGCCCCGATCACGGTGAGCAACGCGGTGACCGCACGCGCGCTCGAGGCGTTGCGGGTGCATCGACCCGACGTCGTGCACCTGCACGAACCACTTTCGCCCGGGGTCAACCATGCCGTTCTGGTCGCGACGGACCTCCCCGTGGTCGGGACGTTCCACGCCTCCTTTTCCGGCCGCAACGCCTGGTACGACGCGTTCCGTGCGCCGCTGCGACGGATGGTAGGACGGCTCGCGGTGCGCACCGCGGTGTCGTCCGAGGCCCAGCGCAACATCGAGGCGACGTTCGGCGGATCGTGCGACATCCTCCCGAACGGGGTCGACGTCGGCGCATTCGCCAGCGTCGAGCCGGCGGTCGCGTCGCGCCCGGCGATCGTCTTCGTGGGCCGTCACGAGCCCCGCAAGGGCTTGGGCGTGCTGCTCGACGCGTTCGCGACGCTCGAGCGCGACGCCGACCTCTGGGTGATCGGGGAGGGGCCCGAGACCGCGGAGCTCAAGGCCCGCGGCGTAGGAGGCGTCCACTGGCTCGGTCGGGTGAGCGAGCGCGAGAAGGTGAGCCGGCTGCGGGGTGCGACCGTCGCGTGCTTCCCGTCGATCGAAGGCGAGTCCTTCGGGGTGGTGCTGCTCGAGGCGATGGCGGCCGGGACGGCCCTCGTGGTGTCGGACCTCACCGGGTACCGGCACGTCGCCCGCGGCGATCGCGAGGCGATCCTGGTCCGACCGGGGGACGCCGCCGCGCTGTCCGAGGGGCTGCGGGTCGCGCTCGACGACCCGAGCCGGCGAGCGCTGCTCGTCGAGGGGGGCCGGGCGCGGGCCGCGGCGTTCTCGATGGAGCACCTTGCCGACTCGCTGATCGAGCGCTACCGATCCGCCGCGGAGATCGTGCGCCCGGGGCCCGCCGACACCAGCGCGCCCCTACAATGACCGGCGAACGTCACCGACCAGGAGCATGCCCGTGACCGCCGTCCTCATCATCGTCGCAGTCGTCGTCGTCCTCGGCCTCGTCCTCGGCCTCATGTACAACTCACTCGTCCGCGGTCGCAACCGCGTCGACAACGCCTGGAGCCAGATCGACGTCCAGCTCAAGCGGCGCTACGACCTGATCCCCAACCTCGTCGAGACGGTCAAGGGCTACGCGAAGCACGAGAAGGAGACGCTGGAGGCGGTCACCAACGCCCGCGCCAACGCGATAAACGCGCAGTCCGACGGCAACGTCGCCGAGCAGGCCCAGGCCGAGAACGTCCTGTCCGGCGCGCTGAAGAGCCTCTTCGCGGTCTCGGAGGCCTACCCGGACCTCAAGGCCAACCAGAACTTCCTGCAGCTCCAGGAGGAGCTCACGTCGACCGAGGACCGCATCGCGTACTCGCGGCAGTTCTACAACGACAGCGTGCTCAGCTACAACAACTCGATCCAGACCGTTCCGAAGAACGTCATCGCGGGGATGTTCAACTTCGAGAAGCGCGAGTTCTTCGAGGGTGCCCCCGAGGAGACGGGTCCGGTGAAGGTCGAGTTCTAGGACCGCACTCCTCGCCTCCATGACCACCCCTGCACCCGCGCCTCCGGCGCGCACCGACTTCCATCGCGAGATCCGCAACAACAAGTGGCGGACGTTCGCGATCCTCGCCGGCTTCGTCGCGCTCATCGTGCTCGCCGGGGTCGCCGTGAACGTCCTGCTGAAGTTCGGAGTCGCCGGTGTCGCCGTGGCGTTCGTCCTCGCGCTCGGGATGGCGTTCTTCTCGTACTTCAACTCCGACAAGGTCGCGCTGGCGGTGACCGGGGCGAAGCCGGCCGACGGCCCCGAGTACCGGCGGTACCACAACCTCGTCGAGGGGCTGTGCATCGCCGCCGGGCTCCCGAAGCCGCGGCTCTACGTGATCCATGACGCAGCGCCGAACGCGTTCGCGACCGGTCGCAACCCCAAGCATTCGGCGCTGGCCGTCACCACCGGGTTGCTGGAGATGATGAACCGCGTCGAGCTCGAGGGCGTGATCGCGCACGAGCTGTCGCACGTCAAGAACTACGACATCCTCGCCTCGACGGTCGCGGTCACCGCGGTGGGGACGATCGCGCTGCTGTCCGACGTCGGTCTGCGGTTCTGGATCTTCGGCGGGAGTCGCGACCGCGACAACAACCACGCCGGGGGAGCGGGCGCGATCATCGCCATCGCGGCGATCGCCCTCCTCGTGCTGGCACCGCTCGCGGCGCAGATGATGCAGTTCGCTATGAGCCGCAAGCGTGAGCTGCTCGCCGACGCCACCGGTGTCCAGCTCACTCGCTACCCGCCGGGCCTCTGCGGGGCGCTCAAGAAGCTCCAGGGCGACACGACCGTCGTGCACCATGCGACGCGGGCGACTGCGCAGCTCTGGATCGAGTCCCCGCTCGACCGCTCCGAAAGCAAGAAGGGAGCGTGGCTGAACCGCCGGTTCGACACGCACCCGCCGCTCGCCGAGCGCATCAAGCTCCTGGAGTCCATGTGAGGCGTGCGCGTCGTGCCCGGCGGAAGAACATCCGCCGGGCTGCGTTCGGAGGTACCGCGGTCCTCGTCGTGGCCGGGGCTGTCCTTGCGGCGACACTCGGGGGCTCGGAGACGGCCGCGCCGAAACGCAAGCCGCCGCCCCCGACCACGACGACGACGGCGATCCCGATTCCCACGGCGCCGTTGACGGGGCTCCCTGATCCCGACGGCGTGTCGTTCACGCGGCCGAGCCTCGGCGTGAAGATCGAGAACACGCCCGAGGCACGACCGCAGACGGGGCTTGATCTTGCCGATGTCGTCTACGAGGAGGTTGTCGATGGCGGGGTGACGCGCTTCTGGGCGTTCTTCAACTCTGCCGCGCCGGAGAACGTCGGTCCGGTGCGTTCCGTGCGGGCGATGGATCCGCAGATCGTCACGCCCATCGGGGGCGTCATCGCCTACTCCGGCGGCACGGAGCCGAACGTGGCCGCGATCCGAGCCACCGGACTCGTCTGGGTCGACGAGAACAACGCAGAGGACGCCTTCTTCCGCGAGCCGAGCCGTTCCTCTCCCCACAACCTCTACGGGCGCACCGCGCTCCTCTGGCAGCGGGGTGGAGTGCCCGTGCCGCCGTCCCCCCTGTTCCAGTACCTCGACACCGAAAGTGGCGCGAGCTTCGCGGGCGAGTCCATCGCCTCGTTCCACCTGGCCTACGAACTCGGCTACGACGTGACCTACGTCTGGGACGCGACCGTCGGTGGGTGGAGCCGGTTCCAAGGGACCGACGAGCCCTTCCTGGCCCCGGGATTCCCGGTGGGAGTCCAGATCGCACCGACGAACATCGTCGTGCAGTTCACGCCCTACGCGCGCTTCGGTGAGGGCAACATGCTCGGCTCGGGTGAGGCGTGGGTCTTCTCGAACGGCCAGCTGGTCCGCGGGACGTGGACCCGCGCCGACGAGACGACGCCGACGGTGTACACGGATGCGACCGGCGCACCGATCGCGCTGACGCCGGGCCGGACCTGGGTCGAGCTGCTCCCCACCGGCCGCGCGGTCGACCTCGTGCCCGGACCGCCCGTGCCACCGCCGCCGACGACGACGGTCCCGACGACCGCGCCCGGTCGCAAGGGGTCGACCACCCGCCCGTAGCGCTCAGGTGGACCGCAGGCGAGGTCGGGCGGAGTGACGTCGCAGTGCGCTCGGTACACTGGCGCGATGGCTGACACCGACTCCCCGGCACCGGTCACCGGCACCGCGCGCGTCAAGCGCGGGCTCGCCGAGATGCTGCGCGGCGGCGTCATCATGGACGTCGTCACCCCCGAGCAGGCCCGCATCGCCGAGGACGCCGGGGCCGTCGCGGTCATGGCGCTGGAGCGGGTCCCCGCCGACATCCGCCGCGACGGCGGGGTGGCGCGGATGAGCGACCCCGCGATGATCGTGGGCATCCAGGAGACGTGCACGATCCCGGTGATGGCGAAGTGTCGAATCGGACACTTCGCCGAGGCGCAGATCCTCGAGTCGCTCGGCGTCGACTTCATCGACGAGAGCGAGGTGCTCACCCCGGCCGACGAGGCGCACCACGTCGACAAGTGGACCTTCACCGTGCCGTTCGTGTGCGGTGCGACGAACCTCGGGGAGGCGCTCCGGCGCATCTCCGAAGGTGCCTGCTTGATCCGCTCGAAGGGTGAGGCCGGGACCGGCAACATCGTGGAAGCCGTCCGGCACCTCCGGTCGATCCTCGGCGACATCCGGCGCCTCACCGTGGCCGACGACGCCGAGCTCTTCGCCTGGGCCAAGGAGCTGCGCGCGCCGGTCGAGCTCGTCCAGGAGGTCGCCGAGCGCGGTGAGCTCCCGGTCCCGTTGTTCTGTGCGGGTGGGATCGCCACGCCGGCCGACGCCTCCCTCGTGCTCCAGCTCGGCGCCCAGGCGGTGTTCGTCGGCAGCGGGATCTTCAAGAGCACCGACCCCGCCGTGCGGGCGAAGGCGATCGTCGAGGCGACGACGCACTTCCGCGACGCCGGCATCGTGGCGAAGGTCTCCACGGGCCTGGGCGAGGCGATGCCGGGCACCGAGATCGACGCTCTCGACGTCAAGCTCGCCGAACGGGGTTGGTAGCACCGTGCGGAGGCCTCCAGGTGCCGACGGGAAGCGGTAGCGGTCCACGCGACGATCCATCGCGCGCGTCGACCCGCCGAGGGCTCGCGTGAAGGTCGGCGTCCTCGCCCTCCAGGGTGCGTTCCGCGAGCACCGCGAGGTGTTCGACGGGCTCGGCGTGGACGCGATCGAGGTCCGGGCGGCTGCCGACCTCGCCGGGTGCGACAGCCTCGTGCTCCCCGGCGGGGAGTCGACGGTCATCGGCAAGCTGCTGGTGTCGTCGGGGCTCCTCGAGCCGG
>JBKJJI010000378.1:0-3233 GCA_046598115.1 Acidimicrobiia bacterium
CTTCGGGACCGACGGCCTTCCCGGCGCGATGCAGTACGACTTCGTGAGCGTCGTGATGCACGAGATCGGCCACGTGCTGGGGTTCCTCGGGTCCATGAGCGTCAACAGCACGACCGGGCGCGGGACGTGGGGCTTCGGGTTCATGCCACCGCTCTACCCGGCGATCTACGACCGCTTCACCGAGAACGGTGCCAACCAGGCGCTGCTCACCTTCGGCAACGACACGACGGCGCTCGGGACCCAGCTCCGGAGCAACAGCGTGTTCTTCGACGGCCCCCTCACCACGGCCGCCAACGGCGCGATCCCGGCGCGGCTGTTCGCACCGGCGACGTGGCAGAGCGGGTCGAGCTACTCCCATCTCGACGAGTCGACGTACCCAGTGGGCAACCCGAGCTCGCTCATGACGCCGTCGCTCGGGAGCGGCGAGGCCATCCACAGCCCCGGCGGTGTCGGGCTGGGCATCCTCGGCGACTCCGGGTGGTCGATCCCGAGCGCGCCGGGTGCGCCCCTTGGCCCCGTCGCGACCGGAGGGTCCGGGCAGGTCTCGGTTGCGTTCTCGCCGCCGGCATCCGACGGTGGCAGTGCGATCACCACCTACACGGTGACGGCGGCACCCGGCGGCACCATCGGGAGCGGATCCGGGTCGCCGGTGCAGGTCGCGGGGCTCGCGAACGGCACCTCGTACGCGTTCACGGTCACCGCCACGAACTCGTTCGGGACCGGACCACCGAGCGCTGCATCGAACGCCGCGACACCTGCCCTGCGCGGGTATCACGCGGTCGATCCGGTGCGGATCCTCGACACCCGGTTCGGAACGAACGCGCAGTGCCCCACCTGCCAGGCCATCGTCGGCGCGCGGCCACCGGGGAGCACCACGACCGTGCGGGTCGACGGCAACGGCGTGCCGGCCACTGGCGTGTCGGCGGTGGTCCTCAACGTGACCGCCACCGCGCCGACCGCGAACGGCTGGTTCACCGTGTGGGACACGGGCGCGGCGCCGACCGCGTCGAACCTGAACTTCGTCACGGGCCAGACCGTCCCCAACCTCGTCACGGTGAAGGTCCTCCCCGGCGACGGGCCGTCGTACACGGTGCGGCTCGGCAACACGGTCGGGTGCGCCTGCGCGGGCCCGTCGGTGCACGCGCTCTTCGACGTCGTGGGCTGGTACGACGACGGCACCGTCGCGGGCAACCCGCTCGAGCCGCTCCCGGCGGGACCGGTGCGGATCCTCGACACCCGGTTCGGCCAGAGCGCGCAGTGCACCACCTGCACACCTGGCTCGAAGAGCACACCGCTCGCCCCGCAGCAGGCCTACGCGGTGCAGATCGCGGGGGTCGCGACCGTCCCGAACGACGCGACGGCCGTGGTGCTCAACGTGACCGCGACCGGGTCGAGTGCCCCTGGTTGGCTGACGCTCTTCCCCACCGGCGCGGCATCGCCTCCGGTCGTGTCGAACCTCAACTTCTCCGCCGGGCAGACCGTCCCGAACCTCGTGAAGGTCAAGCTCGGGACCGGTGGACAGATCACCGTCGCCAACACCTTCGGGAGCCCGGCCGCCGGGACGACGAACGTCGTCTTCGACGTGGTGGCCTCGTTCGGACCCAGCGCCGGGAACGACGGGCTCAACGCGGTGACCCCCGTGCGCATCCTCGACACCCGGGCCGGGGTCGCGGGCGCGAACCCGCGGAGCACGCCGTTGGCGCCGCAGGAGAGCGCGACGGTGCAGGTCGCGGGATTCGGCGGGGTGCCGACGACGGGCGCCACCGCGGTGCTCGTGAACGTCACCGCGACGGCACCCACTACGGCCGGTTGGCTCACGCTGTGGCCGGGCGGCGCGGTACCCACGGCCTCGAACCTGAACTTCGCGGCCGGCCAGACCGTGCCCAACCTGGTGGTCGTCGCGCTCGGCCCCGGCGGCACGGTGCAGCTCGGCAACACGAACGGCAACCCAGGCGCGGGCTTCACGCACGCCATCGTCGACATCGTCGGCTGGTACGCCTAGCCGGATCCCCCCGAGAACGCCCTCGCTGCGCGCTCGAGACAGACCTGCGCGTCCGGGAGATCGCCGACCTGGGCTCCGAGCTCGGTGCGCCACGAATCCTCGACGGTCCGCGGAAGTCGCGTGAGCTCCGACCGGATCAGGCCGTGGCCCACCTTCGCCCGCACGAGGCGCTCCACGTTGGCGATGTCGAGTGCTCCAATGGCCGCGAGCCCGGCAAGGTCATACAGATCACGCGGCGCGTGCCGGTCGTACCACGCGACGAGCTTCATCGCCGCGAAGGTCGAGAGCGTCGGGCACTGGAACCGGGCCGAGCCGGGGAGATCCGTGTAGCGAAGCGCGACCCCCGTCTCCACGAACTCCCATGCCCTCGTGTCGACGCCGTCGCGTCCCACGTAGACCTTCACCGGTGGTACGTCCGCCGCCTGGAAGTACGCGCGCCAGCCATCGCCTTCCGGTTCATCGGGGGACCACGAGGAGCGCGGGAACTCCCTCCTCAGCGCTGCCTGCACGTGCACTCGGAGGTCGGCGAACCGCTCACCTGGATCGCGCGCGAGCAGGTCGATGTCCTCGGACAGGCGACTCCCGTCAAGATGCGTTCGACAGAGCGCCGTGCCACCGAAGAATCGGGGTGGGTCGTCCGACGCACCGATCACGGCGATCAGGTGCGAAACGAGATGGTCCCGGACGACCTGCTCGTGCGCCACTCCGAACCGCTCCGCCCAGCTCGTGATCTCGTGCTGATCGATCACGGCTCGACTCGCTTGATCCCATAGCTCGCGGGGTCGAGAGTCGGATTTTCGAGGCCCATGCTGGGAACCCCTTGACGCAGTCGGTGTGGGGGCTCGAGGCCCGCCACCCAGGACAGTCGTTGGATCGCCGCACGCTTCCGCTGCCGAGTTGCGAGGCGCTCGACCGAAGCCCGATCGATCGTCCGCCCGAGTGACCGTAAGGCCTCGGAAGCGGTGTTCACCGTGATCCCGCCGAGCGTCGGCCGGTCCGCGAGATCGAGCGCGGTCTGCTCCGGTGTCGTGGTCCAACCCTGGACGACGTCGGTCGTGACCCGCTCCCGGTCGAGTGCGTCCACGGCCCGCGTCACGAAATGGACGACCCCGAGAATGGTGTCGAGCGCCGGCCGCTGCCGGGGGATCGCGATGGTCGCCGTTGCGAGCGCCCGAGGGATGACCCCGAGGAATCGAGCTGCCGAGGGGCCCATCAGCGCGGTCCCGTCGCG
>JBKJJI010000348.1:0-3524 GCA_046598115.1 Acidimicrobiia bacterium
ACCGGCACGGGGATCGACGATCTGGCCATCGACCCGAGCACACCCGGGTTCTTCCTGCGGCCCGACTACTACGACGTCCTGGCCCGCCTCCGCAACGAGGCCCCGATCTTCGAGTACGCACCGGGCATCAAGGCCGTCACCCGTTACCACGACATCCGCGAGATCAGCCGCGACCCCGAGCAGTTCTGCTCGGGCCGAGGCGTGCTCGTCAACGATCCCTTGCGCGAAGGCGGCACGATCGAGGGTTCGATCCTGCACATGGACCCGCCCCGCCACGTGGAGTGGCGGCGCATCCTCAACCGCCAGTTCACGGCCCGTGCGCTCGGCCCCATGGAAGACCGGATCCGGCAGCTGACCGTCGAGCTCCTCGACGCGATCCCGCGAGGCGAGGTCGTCGACCTCGTCGACGTGCTCACCGCGCCACTGCCGGTGCTGGTGATCTGCGAGCTGCTCGGTGTCCCCGAATCGGAGCGCGCCAACTTCCGTCGCTGGTCCGATGCCACGATCCTGGCCTCCGACGGTCGGTCGAAGCTCCCGCCCGACGCCGTGGAGTCCCTCGGCGAGCTCATGACCTTCCTCGACCAGCTCGCAAAGGACAAGGCCGCGTCTCCAGCCGACGACATCATCTCGCTGCTCGTCGGCGCCGAGGTCGAGGGCCGTCCGCTCACGGCCGGCGAGCTGATCACGTTCAACATGTCGCTGGTGGTGGCCGGCAACGAGACGACACGCCATCTGATGAGCGGCTCGCTCATGGAGCTCGCCGCCGAACCCGACGCCCGCACCGCTTTGTACGCCGACGCCGAGCGCATCCCCAACGCGGTCGAGGAGTGC
This sequence comes from Acidimicrobiia bacterium, assembly GCA_046598115.1. Taxonomy (GTDB): domain Bacteria; phylum Actinomycetota; class Acidimicrobiia; order IMCC26256; family PALSA-555; genus DASUAO01. Next base: position 832 of record JBKJJI010000348.1, read on the forward strand.
CTCCGCTGGATCACACCGATCCAACAGTTCGCCCGCACCGCCACCCGCGACACCGAGCTCTCCGGAGTCCCCGTGTCCGAGGGCGACTACCTGGTGATGCTCTACGCGTCGGGCAACCGGGACGAGACCGCCTTCGGTCCAACGGCGGGCGTGTTTGACCCGTCACGGGCGGCGGGTACCATGAACCTCGGGTTCGGGTTCGGTGAGCATCTCTGCCTCGGCGCCGCCCTCGCCCGCATGGAGACCCGCATCCTCTTCGAGGAGCTCGCGGCCCGCGACCTCACCTACTTCGTCGCCGGCGACGCGGTCTGGCTCCCCTCGAGCCTCGTGCGCGGTCCCGACTCCGTCCCCTTCGTCTTCGACCCCGATCGATGAGCGACGAGGTCAACATGAAGGGCCACATCCCCCCCGTGCGTCATTCCGGAGTCCATCACTCGGCGATCTGCACCCGCGACTGGGACGAGTCGATGCGGTTCTGGGTGGACGGCATGGGTCTCGAACCGTTGTTCGAGCTTCCTCGCGCCGAGGGCGCCTGGACCACCCTGTTCGCTGCGTCGGGGAACACGCTGCGATCGGGGTTCCTCCACGACCCCGTCCTCGGGGACGCCGGGATCGTCGAGCTCGTCGAGTTCCCGACCGGGATCGCAGACGGGACCCCCGTCGAGCAACCGGCCGTCGGCTTCTTCCTGCTGTCGTTCTACGTCGATGTCGACGCGGTCCTCGGACGCATGGCCGCGCTCGGCCTCGGTGGCACCCCCCGACGCATCGAGGTACCGGGTCCGACCGGGCCGGTCGCGATGGGGGTTGTCCGCGACCCGAACGGCGTGCTGGTCGAGCTCATCGGACTACCGACTTCGCGGTAGGTCCCTACGGTCAGTCAGTGAGGATCACGAGGGGGATGTCGCGGTCGGTCTTCTCCTGGTAGCCGCGGTACCCCTTGTACGCCGACGTGATGTCGGGCCACAGCGCGTCCTTCTCCTCGGCCGTCGCCACCCGCGCCGTCATCGGGCGCGTCGCACCACCAGTGGTGACCTTGACCGCAGGGTTGTCGCGCAGGTTGAGGAACCAGGCCGGATGACGATCATCTCCGCCGTACGAAGCGACCAGCACCATGTGGTCGTCGTCATGGATCGGCGCGGTCAGCATCGTGGTACGCGCCTTGCCACTCTTGCGGCCGACGGTCTCCAGCTCGAGCACCGGCATCCCGAACGCCTTGCCGAGCACGCGGCCGCCGCTGACGCGGAACAGCGCCCGGTGGAGCTGGGTCGTTCCCTTGGCCATGACGTCCTTGAGGTTCATGCGGCCGAGGTTAGGACGCGGCGGGACCCGATGCCGAGGCGACGATCACGGACGGTCGCCGTCATGGTCGGGGGTGTCGCAGCCATGGCACTCGAGCTCGAGCGTCACGTGCTCGATCCCGAAGCGCTCCGCCAGCATCACCTTGAGCGCGTCACCTCGCTCCTGGGCCTCGTGCAGGGTGCCCGCATCGGCGAGAACCACATGGGCCGAGAGCGCAGGGAGGTCGGAGCCGATCTCCCACACGTGCAGGTGGTGGACAGTCTCGACGTCGGCGCCGGCTGCCAGCGCAGCCTCGACTTCGGCGACGTCGACATGCCGGGGAGCGCCTTCGAGCAGCACGTTGAGCGCGTCGCGCAGCAGCCCCCACGCAGCCCAGGCAACGAGCACACCGATCACGATCGACATCACGGGGTCGAGCCAGTCGGCACCGAACGCGACCACCCCGATCCCCGCGACCATCACGCCGACCGAGCCGGCGGCGTCGGAGAGCATGTGGACAAGGGCGCCCCGGAGGTTCAGGTCGCGACCGGGAGCGCGTGCCAGCATCCACGCGCTCCCGAGGTTGATCAGGAGCCCGACGAACGCGACGACCAGGACCCCGGCGCCGCCGACGTCGTGCGGATCGCCGATGCGTCCGGCGGCCTCGTAGAAGATCCACCCCGACGTCGCGAGGACCAGCATCCCGTTGGCCAGACCTCCGAGCGCCTCGGCGCGTCGCAGACCGAAGGTCCGTCGCGCCGAAGCTGGTCGCGTCATCAGCGACTGCGCGATCAGGGCAATCGCGAGGCCGGCGACATCCGTCGACATGTGCGCTGCGTCCGCGAGCAACGCCAACGAGTCGAACGCGACTCCGCCGACGATCTCGACGACCATGTACCCGGCGTTGAGTACCAGCGCGACCCAGAGCGCGCGTCGCGCTGCAGCCCCGTGACCCCCTGAAGCTGCTCCGTGCTGATGACCGCTCACTCCGGCAGTCTGGTCGATCCCCCGCGAACCGCGATAGGAACGACTCCCATGGAACAGCTCCCGGAAGACTGGCAGCGGGCGGTCGCGGTCGCGGCCCACCCCGACGGCGCGGTCGAGCACTCCATGGCGCTGCGCCGGGACCTCTGTGCGGCATACCGGCGCCACCGGCCCGACGTCGTGTTCACGATAAACTTCGGCCTCACCTGGGGCGAAGGTGGAGCTGTGAACCACCTCGACCACCGGATCGTCGGCCTCGCAGCGATCGATGCCTGCCGCGACGCTGGGAACCGTTGGCTCTTCCCCGAGCTCGGCGATCCGTGGCAAGGCATCCCCGCGGCGTACGTCGCGTCGATGGACCCGGCGACGCACTACGTGGACGTGGGAGACACCCTCGCGCTCGGCATCGCGTCACTCGAGGAGCACCGCGC
>JBKJJI010000019.1:0-2659 GCA_046598115.1 Acidimicrobiia bacterium
CGGAGATGGGGATCGCGCTCACCCCTCGGGAGCAGGTCACGAGCCGGCCCTCGAGCTGTGCCGGGGGCCAACCGTCGATCCCGGTGCCCGGGAGGTGGACCCAGCGCACCCCGATCTCGTCGAGGCGCGTATAGGCGGGATGGCCGTGCCAGCCCCCGAAGAGCACGTCGCCCCGCAGGTCGTCGGGAACCGGGTCGGCGAAACCGAGCACCACGACCTCGGCGTCGGGGACCGCAGCCCGCGCGGCTTCCGCGGCCTGCTCTCCCATCAGCGTGATCACGCGCAGGGTCATGATGTGGGCCGCCGACGAAGCTCAGAACGCACGGGTCACGGCGCGGGTCGGTCCGAAGGAGTGGAGCGCGAGCGCGTGCAGGTTCCCGAGGCCGCCGTTCACCATCACGAGCATGTGCTCCGGGCTCTCGACGAGGCGCACCATCCCCTGGTCGTCGACCCGGCCCGCGTCCTCGGCCTTGCGCCGGTGCGGTTCCGGCCACCAGTCGAGCGGGAGCGCCGCGTGCGCGTGCAGCCGCTCCTGCACGTCGTCGATCGACGGGTACTCCTGCGCGATCAGGTCGGCCCAGGGCGGCGCGATGCACGTCATGATCTCGGCGCCGTGGTGGTCGGCGATGAACGCGTTCGTCCCGAGGAACGCGAGCGACTTCCCGATCACCTCGAGCAGCGTGGCGCCGTCGTCGGCGACGATGTCGGCGATGTCGATCGTCCCGGTGGCCCCGTGCACGGTCACGGCATCACCGCTCACCCCGCGTCGCTCGGCGAGCGGGGCCCAGGGGGAGCGCTCCTCCCACTCACCCACCACGATGCCGACGACGCGGCCCGGCTGACCGAAGACGCTCTTCGACGACACGCCCACGACCTGGCCACCGATGTTGCGCATGGCGAGGCGCGTCGCCCGGCCGATCGCAGGGCCGGGGCCGGCAGCACCGCCAAAGCACCCGACGTCGTAGGGGATCCCGAGCGCGTCGCGGCTGGGACCGTTGACGAACATTGCCGGCACCACACAGCACGTCGTCGTGTTCAGGGCGAACAGGTTGAACAGCGGGTCCGCCATCGCCTCGATCGATGCGCACAGCAGCGGCATCGACTCCGCCGGCGCCCCCGCCATCACGGCATTGATGGCGAGCTTCTCGACCGTGGCGCGCCCGCCCCGCGGCGGAAGGTCGGCGAGGCACTCGTCGGGGAAGCGTCCCGATGCCGCGACGTAGGCGCGGACGCGCTCCTCGGTGGGTGGGATCAGCGGGAGCCCGTCGCCCCAGCCGGCGTCGGTGGCGAGCGTGGTGAACGCGACCGGGTCGTCGTCGACGTCGATGCGCGCGCTCGCGAGCCAGTCGATGGTGCAACCGTCGGGCCCGCAGTCGACCCGGCTCGCGATCTCGCTCATCGCACGCCCTCGTCGTGGCGCCTCATCGCCTTCCCTCATCCGGTCGCCCCGATCGTGGCGAGGAACGCGGGCCAGTGCTCGCGTGCGATCGTGCGCACCTCGGCCTCGGGTCGCATCTCGAGAGGGTACGGCAGCACGTGGACGCGCAGGCCTGCCCGCCCCGCGTTGGCGGCCATGGTGTGGGCCAGGTGCTCGAACTCCGCTGTCACGACGACGACCGCCGTCTTTCCTCCGTTGGCGGCCGCGACGGTGTCGTGGACGCTCCAGGAGGTGCAGGAGCCTCAGTTGCCCAGCCCGATGACGGCGACGTCGACCGCGTCGACGAACTCGGCGAGCTCGGCGAAGGTCTGCTCGCCCTCGTGGCCGATGCGGTTTCCCGCCGACCAGAGCCGGACCGTGGCACCGGCCGCCTCGAGCGACTGGTGCCACTCGTCGAACGCCCACTCCCAGGACCGCCAAGCCGAGTCATAGCGGATGCCGACGACCCTCCCGGCCAGGGGGCCTGCGTCGGGGCCGGGATCGGCGTCGCCCTCGGGCGGCGCGGCCGTGGGGTCGAGCACGGAGATCCGAGCCATGCAGTACTCCTCGGGATCGGGATCGGGGTCGGGGTTCTCAGTTCGCTGTGATCGTACGCGAGGAACCTGACACGCGGGTCAGGTTCCCGGGCGAGCGGCCCGTGGGTGGGTCAGGATGGCGCGATGCCGGAACCGCACGGACCCCTCTGGGATGCCGACAACCACTACTACGAGCCTCGCGACTGCTTCACCCGGTACCTCGACCCGAGGTTCCGGGACCGAGCCGTCCGCGTCGAGACCGATGGCGGGCGCGAGGTCGTCATGGTCGGCGATCGACCGTTCACCTTCCTGCACGAGGCGTTCCAGCCCGTCGTGACCAAGCCCGGGGCACTCCGCGAGATGCTCCGGTCGATGGGGACCGGTCGCACGAACGACGCGCCCGAGGTCGTCGAGCCCGTCCAACCCGCGTACGTCGATCGCACGGCGCGCCTCGCCCGCATGGACGAACAGGGCGTCGAGGCCGCGCTTCTCTTCCCCACCTTCGCCGTGTGCGTCGAGCACTTCCTGAAGGACGACCCGGACCTGCTCGACGCGAGCTTCCACGCGTTCAACCGGTGGCTCGACGACGACTGGGGATTCGATCGCGCCGGGCGGATCTTCGCGGTGCCCCAGCTCTCGCTCCTCGACGTCGACCGCGCCGTGGCCGAGCTCGAGCTCGTCCTCCAACGAGGTGCTCGGGCCGTGG
>JBKJJI010000117.1:0-3255 GCA_046598115.1 Acidimicrobiia bacterium
GTCTCGGATGTGCAGGTCGAGGTCGACCTCGGGGCCGAGGAGATGCGACCGCTCACCAAGACCGGTCATCGTCGGCGTGTAGACCTCGTGGCCCGCCGACCGCAGGATCCTCGCGACACGTTGGTAGCACCAGCCGCCGTGTCCACCGCCGTGCACGAGGACGAACGTGGCCATCGTCATCTGCTCCTCGCGTCGTCAGGCTCGTGTGGGCGGAATCGTAGGGGCAGGTGCTTGATGCTGCCGTTGACGGTCGAGCTCAGGCGCTCGACCGGGCCGACCACATCGAATCCCTCGATGCGATCGAGGAGATGCCGGAAGATCGTCTCGAGCTCCACCCGGGCGACGTGTGCACCCATGCAGAAGTGCTCACCGAACCCGAACGCGAGATGCGGGTTGGGGCGGCGATCGACGCGGAAGTCGAACGGATCGTCGAACACCTCCTCGTCGCGGTTCGCCGACGCGAAGTACAGCGCGAGCTGGTCGCCGGCCTTGATCTGGCGTCCGCGCACCTCGCAGTCCTCGGTGGCGGTGCGCGTGAAGTGGCTGATCGGGCTCGACCAGCGCAGGATCTCCTCTACCGCATCGGGGAGCAGCTCAGGGGCCGCGCGGAGCTTCTCCCACTCGTCGGAGTGCTCGCAGAAGGCGAGGACCCCGCCGCTGATCGCGTTGCGGGTCGTCTCGTTCCCCGCCTCGACGAGGAGCTCGCAGTACGACACGAGCTGTTCCTCGGTGAGCGGTACACCCTCGATCTCACTCGCGACGAGGTCGCTCATGAGGTCGTTGCGCGGCGTAGCGCGGCGATCCTCGATGAGCCCGCGGACGTAGGCGTGCAGCTCCCCGCGGGCGCGCTTGGCCGTCTGCCCCGGGGTCTCCCCCGGCTGGCGGTACTCGGGATCGTCCTTGCCGATGACCTCGTTGGTCCACCGGAACAACAGGTGCCAGTCGTCGCTCGGGACCCCGAGCACCCAGGCGATCACCGCGAGCGGGAACGGTGCGGCGATCCGCTCGACGAAGTCGAGATCGTCCGAGACCGCCTCGGGGATGCCGGCGTCGAGGATCTCGATCGCGATCCGTTCGATGTCGTCGCGCTGGCCGCGCACGGCACGCGGCGTGAAGCGGCGGTTGGCCACGCGCCGGACCGGGCCGTGCCGCGGCGGATCGAGCATGACGACCATCTCCGACGGAGGGAACACCACCCCGGCCGGCCTGAGGGTGATGCCCTGTGCACTCGAGAAGCGCAGGGGCTGCTTCGAGATCTCGAGGATGTCGGCATGCTTCGTCACGGCCCAGAACCCGTCGTACCCCGGCGGCTCGAGGTACGCGACCGGCTCCTCGGCGCGCAGACGCGCCCACAGGTCGTGCGGGTACCCCGCGCGGGCGTAACGCTCGGAGTCGATGAGCTCGATCGCGTCCATCTCGCGGGTCATGAGACGCGAGGTTCGCGCGGCAGGCCGAGCAGGCGCTCGCCGAGGATGGTGCGCTGGATCTCGCTCGTCCCGCCCATGATCGAGTTCGCACGCGTCGCGAGCAGCCCGTGGCTCCATGCCCCCTCGTCGACGCATGCGGGATCCTCGGCGAGCAGGAGCGCATCACTCCCGAGTACCGCGACCGCGGTCTCCTGGAGCCGCTGGCTCATCCCGGCCCAGAAGAGCTTGACGATGCTCGACTCCGCGCCGATCTCCTCCCCGCGCTCGAGGCGCGTGAGCGTGCGCCCGTTGTGGAGCCGGAAGATCTCCACGTCGATCCACGCCCGCGCGAGCCGATCGCGCACCCGGGGGTCGCCGAGCAGGCCACGACGAGCGCACGTCGTCACCAGTCGCTCGATCGCGACCTCGTGCAGCACCTGCTCCTTCCAGACGAACGACGCGCCTCGCTCGTTGGCGAGCGTCGTGTTCGCGACCCGCCACCCCTCGTGCTCCGGGCCGATCAGGTGATCGACCGGGACCTCCACGTCATCGAGGAAGACCTCGCAGAACTCGCGCTCCCCCGTGATCTGGCGCAACGGACGGACGTCGACGCCCGGCGCGGTGATCGGGATCGCCAGCATCGAGATGCCCTTGTGCGGCGCGGCGCCCGGGTCGGTACGAACGAGCGCGATGCCCCAGTCGGCGAAGCGCGCGTACGACGACCACACCTTCTGGCCCGTCACGACGTAGACGTCGCCGCGTCGCTCGGCCCGCGTCGAGAGCCCGGCGAGGTCGCTCCCCGCTCCCGGCTCACTGAACATCTGACACCAGACGTCGTCGCCGGCGAGGATCCGCGCCATCCAGCGCCGGCGTTGCCCCTCGGTGCCGTGCGCCATGAGCGTCGGGCCCACGAGGCTCACGCCCGCGCGCCCGAGCAGCGGTGGCGCGTCGGCGCGGGCCATCTCCTCGTTGTAGATCGCGACCTGGGTGACCGACGCGCCACGCCCGCCGTACTCGACCGGCCAGTGGATGCCGACCCATCGCGCGGCGTGGAGCGCCCGCTGCCAGTCGCGCAGCGCCTCGGCGTCGTCGACCGTCGTCGCGACCCTGACCGGTGACGGGGGATGCGCGACGAGCCATGCGCGCAGCTCCTCACGGAGCGCCTCGTCGCCCGTGGCCGACGCCACGTCGGCATCTCGCTCGTCGATCGCCACGGTCACGGGCGCCCTGCCGACCAGGTGATGGTCTTGAGCTGGGTGTACTCGAGCAGGCCGTAGTCGCCGTACTCGCGGCCGATACCCGAGTGCTTGTAGCCGCCGAAGGGGCCCCACATGTGCGGGCCGCCGCCGCCACCGTTGAGCGAGATCGTCCCGATGCGGAGCCGCTTCGCGAGCTCGTAGGCCTTCGTGGGTTCGGGGTGCCAGAGCCCGGCGGCGAGGCCGTACAGGGTGTCGTTGGCGATGGCGACTGCCTCGTCCTCGCCCTCGAACGGGATGACCACGCCGACCGGCCCGAAGATCTCCTCCTGGGCGACCTGCATCGAGCTGTCGACGTCGGCGAAGAGCGTCGGCTCGACGAAGAACCCCTTGGGGAGGTCGGCCGGCCGGCCACCACCATGGACCAGGCGAGCACCTTCCTCGGTGCCGGCGGCGATGTAGCGCTCGACGCGCTCGCGCTGCACCTCACGGATCAACGGGCCCATCCCGATCTTCGCCTCGGCGGGGTTGCCCACCCTGACCCGCGCGAGGGAGGCGCTGACGCGCTCGACGACCTCGTCGTACACACCGCGCTCGGCCATGATGCGCGTCGGTAACGCGCAGCCCTGCCCGGCGTGGATGGTGAACGCGAA
>JBKJJI010000046.1:0-4614 GCA_046598115.1 Acidimicrobiia bacterium
GGTAACGCGACGCGTGCTCGGACCGCAGACCCACCATGTCGAGCAGCTCGGGGACCCGCGCCTGCACATCGTCGCGGTGACCCTGGATCACGAGCGGCTCGGCCAGGATCTCCTGGACACGCATGCGCGGGTTCAGGGATGCGTACGGATCCTGGAACACGATCTGCATCCGACGACGGTGCTGGCGCAACGCCCGGCCGCGCAGGCCGACGATGTCCTTCCCGTCGAAGCAGATCGTCCCGGCCGTCGGCTCCAGGAGACGGAGGATGAGGCGCCCCGTCGTCGACTTGCCGCAGCCCGATTCACCCACCAGACCGAGCGTCTCGTTGTGGTCCAGGGTGAACGACACGTCGTCGACCGCGTGCACCACGCCATCGACACCGCCGAAGTACCCGCGCTTGAACTCGAAGTGCTTCACCAGGCCTTCGACGCGCACGAGCGGCTCGGTCATGACGGCGCCTCGGCGACGGCCGCCACGAGCTCCGGGAGCTCGCCCGCCCGGAAGCACGCCGACCGCTGGCCTCCCGATGACACCGGCTCCAGCACGGGACGCTCCGCACGGCACCGGTCCTGGACGTAGGGACACCGCGGCGCCAGCGCACAGCCCGACGGCAGGTCGATGACGCTCGGCGGCGTCCCCGGGATGGTGCGCAGCGGCTCCCGGCTGTCGAAGTCCAGCCGGGGCAACGAGTCGAGCAGCCCGCGGGTGTACGGGTGGCGCGGGTCGTAGAACACCTCGTCGAGGGTCCCCTCCTCCACGATGCGGCCCGCATACATCACGACCACCCGGTCGGCCATCCCGGCCACGACCCCGAGATCATGGGTGATGAGGAGCATCGCGGCGTCGGTCTCGCGCTGCGCCGCCCGGAGCACCTCGAGGACCTGCGCCTGGATCGTGACATCGAGCGCGGTCGTGGGCTCGTCGGCGATCAACAGCTTCGGCTTGTTCGCGATCGCCATCGCGATCATCGCCCGCTGGCGCATCCCACCCGAGAACTGGTGTGGGTAGTCGCGCGCGCGGTCACCGGCGTGCGGGATGCCGACCTGATCCAGGAGCGCCGCAGCCTGGCGACGAGCCGCGTCCTTCTTCTCGTAGGAGTGGATGAGCAGCGCCTCGGCGATCTGGGCGCCGACCCGGAACGCCGGGTTCAGCGACGAGAGTGGATCCTGGAAGATCATGGCCAGGTCGCCGCCCCGCAGCTTGCGGTACTCGCGCTCCGAGAGGGCGCCGAGCGAGGTCCCATCGAAGCGCAGATCGCCGCCCGTGATCCGACCCGGCTTCTCGATCAGGCCCATGATCGACAGCGCGCTCACGCTCTTCCCGGAGCCCGACTCCCCGACGATCGCGAGCGTCTCGCCGCGACCGACCGAGAAGGTCACACCGTTGACGGCGTGCGCGATGCCGTCCTCGGTCGCGAACTCGACTTCGAGATCGGTCACCGAGAGCAGCGGCTCCGCGACCGGCACGGCCTCCTGATTCATCGCACGGCCCGCGGGTCGAGCGCATCGCGGAGACCGTCGCCCACGAAGTTCACACAGAGGACGACGAGGAAGAGCACGAGCCCCGGGAAGATGATCAGGTACGACAGGTCGGTGCCCACCGAGCTCTCGGCATCGGAGATCAAGTTGCCGAGCGATACGTCGGGCAGCTGGATGCCGGCGCCCAGGAACGACAGCGTCGCCTCGGTGATGATCGCGAGTCCGACCGCGAGGGTGCCGAACACGACGATCGCGCCCAGCGCGTTCGGGAGCAGATGACGCAGGATGATCCGCGGACCCGTCGCGCCGGCAGCGACCGCAGCCTCGACGTACTCCTTCTCCCGGAGCGACAGGTACTCGCCGCGCACGATCCGGGCCATGGGCATCCAGCCGAGGATGCTGATGACGACGATCATCCCGCTCACCTCGGTCGCGGGCGGCAGGTCGAAGAGCCCGAAGAGAGACGGCTCGGGGTTTGTCGCAAGGATCAGCAGCACCGCGAGCGCCGGTAGCACGAGCACCAGGTCGGTGAACCGCATCATCGCCTGGTCGACCCAGCCGCCGTAGTACCCCGCGAGTGATCCGACGAGCACACCGACGAGCACGGAGATCACGGCCACCCCCAGGCCCACGAGCAGCGACTTCTGCAAGGCGAAGAGGACGCGAGTGAACTGGTCACGCCCGAGCTTGTCGGTCCCGCCGAGGTGCTCCCACGACGGCGGCTGACGGGCCTCCTGCAACGTCGCCGCGTCGAGCTGCGGATTGAACTCGTACGGGGAGATGACATCGGCGAACACGGCCAACGCGCCGAGCACCAAGAGGATGACCAGCGAGAGGACGGCGAGCTTGTGGCGGAGGAACCGCCGCACGACGAGCCGCCACTGGGATCGGACCGGTTCGCCGATGGCGAGGGTCTCGTCGGCAGATCGGCCGGCGGGGCTCCCCTCCGACGGTCGATCGGTCATGCGATCCGCACCCGGGGATCGAGCACGCCGTACATCACGTCGGCGATGAGGTTGAAGAGGATGATGAACGCACCCGTGACGAGCATCCAAGGCAGCAGGATGTTCGTGTCGCCGTTCATGAGCGCACTCAGCAGCAGTGTCCCCATACCAGGGCGCGAGAACACCCGCTCCGTGATGATCAGCCCACCGAAGAGTGCGCCGACGTCGAGCGCCACCACGGTCACGAGTGCACTCAACGAGTTGCGCAGCCCGTGCTTCCAGATGACCTTCCGCCGTGGCAGGCCTTTGGCCCGTGCCGTCCGGATGTAGTCACTGTTGAGCTCCTCGAGCATCGACGAGCGCTGGTAGCGACTCCACCCGGCGATCAGCTGCACCGAGAGCACGAACACCGGGAGCGCGATCTCCCGGAAGTACTGCAGCGGGTTCTGGGCACCCTCCGCGAACGGGATCGACCGGAAGATCACCTCGCCCGACCCGGTCCACTGCTGGAGCTTGTAGGTGAGGTACTGGATCATCAACAGCCCCAACCAGAAGGTCGGGAGTGCGAGGCCGGCGAACGCGAGACCGGTGAAAGCGTAGTCACCCGGAGAGTACGGCTTGCTCGCGGAGTAGACGCCGACGGCGATCGCGATGCCACCGGAGAGCAGCACGGCCCAGAACGCGAGCTGGCTCGTGCTCCAGAGGTCACGGCTGATCGATGCCGAGACGGACTGCCCGGTGCGCTGACTGTCGCCCCAGTCCCCCTGCACGAAGTCCGCCATGTAGTCCACGTATTGGACCGGCAGCGGCTTGTCGAGCCCGAGCTGCTTCTCGACCCGGGGGATACAGCCCTTGTCGCGGCTGATGCCACAGCGGGCTCGGGCCGGGTCGGTCCCGAACTCGCGCACGAGCACGAAGATCAGCATGGACGCGAGGACCAGGACCGGGATCGAGTACAGGACCCGGCGCAGGACGTACTTCAGCATCGCGTCACGAAACGGGGAGGACCCGGCCGCGTACGGCCGGGTCCTCCGCCTTCACGATGGTCTTCCTCGACGTCGTTCGACCTCAGCCGGTCAGCGTCCAGAGGTTCATGTTGAAGAACGGGCCGAGCGTCGGGTTGTCGACGAGCGGACCGCCGATCTCCGACTTGTCCCACACGAACACGTTCGGCTTCTGGTAGAGCGGGATCGACACCACGTAGTCGGCGAGCGCCGCCTGCCCGGCCTTCGCGGCCTCTGCCCGCGCGGCGGGGTCGAGGGTGACGTCGACGGCGGCCCACGTCTCGTCGATCGTGGGGTCGTCCGTACGAGTCCAGTTCTGCCCGACGAACCCGTTCTTCTTCGTCGGGATGTTGCCGGAGCAGAACACGATGCACAGACCCGGGTCGGGCGTCCCCACCTGGGCGTACAGGCCCACCTGGAACTTGCCCTTCGGCCCGTTGACGCCGAACAGGACGTCGGCGCTCGGGTTCTTGATCGCGAGGTCGAACCCCGCGGCCTGCAGCTGGCTCTGCCAGAGCTCCTCGGTGAGCTCCCGGGCCTCGTTGCCGGCGGTGGTCTGGATCTGGATGGCGGCCTTCTTGCCACCCTTCGCCCAGATGCCGTCGCTGCCCTTGGCCCAGCCATCACCGGTCATGAGCTCGTCGACCTTGGCGAGGTCGGCGGTCTCGCCATAGCCGGCGTCCGCGAACGCAGGCGTGAAGTACTCGGGGAAGATCGGCATCACGAAGCTCTGCAGCACGCGACCTTCACGTACGGCTGGCTTCACGATCCCATCGACGATCGCCGAGCGGTCCGTCGCAGCCATCAGCGCCTGCCGCACCGCCTGGCTGTCGAGCGGGAACTTCGCCGCGTTGAGCCAGAAGCCCTCGTAGACGTTGCCGAAGCTCACGACGTACTGGAGATCCGGGTTCTCGTCGAACTCGTCGAGGATGCCCTCCTGGGGCTGCGGGTAGGCCGAGAGCACCTGGCCGGTCTTGACGGCCTGGGTCTCCGCGGCCGAGTCGGTGACGAACTGGAACGTGACCTTCGAGATCGAAGGCTTGGTGCCCCAGTACGCGTCGTTCGGGACGAGCGTGATGCTCTTCCCCTTCTTCCAGCCCTTCTTGCCGCCGTCCATCTTCCAGGGTCCGCCGGAGAAGGCATACCCGTCCTTCATCGCCTTGTCGAGGCTCTTGCCCTCGAGCAGG
>JBKJJI010000068.1:0-4478 GCA_046598115.1 Acidimicrobiia bacterium
CGATCTGCTCTCGGTCACTGCGCACACGTTCGGCGGGCCGAAGGGCGCGGCCGCCCTGCTCGTACGGCGAGGCCTGCGGGTCCCCCCGTTCGTCGTCGGTGGCATGCAGGAGCGGGCCAGGAGGGCCGGCATCGAGAACGTGCCGGCGATCGTGGGGTTCGGCGCCGCCGCGGCCGAGCTCGCGGACGACGACCGCCTCCCGACCGAGGCCCGGGTTGCCCGGGAGCAGACCGATCGCATCCTCGCGTCCGCGACCGCCGTCGACGGTGTCGAGCCGCTCGGCGACGTGGAGCATCGGCTGCCCCATCTCGTCTGCATGAGCATCGCCGACGTGGAAGCCGAACCCGTCCTCCTCGCGCTCGACCAACGCGGGATCGCCGTGCACTCCGGTTCGTCGTGCTCCAGCGAGAGCCTCGAGCCGTCGCCGGTGCTCGAGGCGATGGGCGTCGACGCCGACCGCTCCCTGCGCCCGAGCGTCGGCTGGAACACCACCGACGACGAGGTCGTTGCGTTCGGAGAGGCGTTCGGTGAGGTCGTCGAGCAATTGCGCGCCCTGCGTACCGGGGCGACGCCGACCGGACCCCGACCCGACCGTCCCCACGCGTCCAAGGAGGACCGATGATCCCCGTCCAGCGCCTGAACCACGCAGTGCTCTACGTGCGCGATGCGGCCGCAGCCGCGGCGTTCTACCGCGAGGCGTTCGGCTTCGACGTCGTCGCCGAGACGCGCGGTGCCGTGTTCCTCCGTGCCCACGGCTCCGACAACCACCACGACCTCGGCCTCTTCTCCGTCGGCCCGGACGCGCCGGGGCCGGCGCCTGGTCGCGTGGGCCTCTACCACCTGGCGTGGCAGGTCCCCGCGGTGGAAGACCTCGTCGACGCGCGAGCCACGCTCGAACGTCTCGGCGCACTCGCGGGCGAGAGCGACCACGGCGCGACGAAGTCGATCTACGGCCACGACCCCGACGGCAACGAGTTCGAGATCATGTGGATGGTGCCGCGCGACGAGTGGGGCGAGCACGAGAACGCCGCACCCGTCCGCCCGTTGGACCTCGCAGGTGAGGTCGCCCGGTACGCCTCCCGGTAGTCTCGCCGCATGACACCTTCCAACGACTGGTCAGCGCTCGCGACGCGCCTCGACGGCGCACTCGGACTCGCGGCACCCCCCATCGCCATCACGTTCGGGGCCGAGGCTCCCGCCGACGTCGTTCCCCAGATCCCCGTGACCGAGATGACGTGTGCGATCCCGGCATCGAAGCTGGGCGAGGTGCTCGACGCACTCGGTGCCACCACCGAGGCCGACGGCAAGGTCGCCCGCTACGCGGGGACCGACGCCCGTCGGTTCGCCGACGGATGAGCTACTTCTTCGCCGACTCGTAGAAGGGGTTCGACCCCGACGCGTGGTCGGTGACGTCGACGACCTTCTCGATCTCGGGCACGGCCTCGACGATCGCGACCTCGATGCCCTGCGACAGGGTCACCGATGCCAGCCCGCAGCCCTGGCAGCCGCCCGAGAGCCGGAGGTAGGCGACGTTGTCCTCGACGGCGACGAGGTCGGCTCGACCACCGTGGGAGGCGATCGACGGGTTGATCTGCTCGTCGAGCACCTGCACGATCGTCTGGGCGAGCGGGCTCGAGAGGTCGGGCTCGGGCATGTCGGGCCGGGCGACGGCCGGCGGAGCCGGTTTGTTCGGGTTCTGCATGACCATCCCGGCCGACGCGAAGTCGAGCGTCGCGCCGGCGAGGTGCTCGATGCTCGACCCCATGATCACGACCGAGAGATCGTCGTGGTTCTGGACCACCTCGGCGTCGGTGGCGTCCTCGAGGGGCCGCAGCTCCATCGCGTAGGTGAACGCCCCCGCCTGCTCACCCGTGATCTCGACCCAGAGGGCGAGCTTCTCCGGATCGGTCTCGACCGCGCGGACCTCGAGGATCTTGTCGCGTGCGGCATCGGTGACCGAGAGGACGGGTTCCACGAGCTGGCTCATGCGGCGATGATACCAGGGTGCCCAGAATCCTTCTCCTCGTGCCCACCGCGACGTATCGCGCTGCCGATTTCGTCGCCGCCGCACGCGCGATCGGCGCCGAGCTCGTCATCGCGTCCGACGCGGCACCACCCCTCGGCGGCGACGACACTCGCACGCTCGTCGTGCCGCTCGACGATCCGGACGCGGCTGCCGACGCGATCGTCGACCTCGATACTCGACGCGGCATCGACGCGATCGTCGCGCTCGACGACCAGGGCATCGTCGTCGCCGCATCGGCAGCCGACCGGCTCGGCCTCCCCCATCACGGAGTGGATGCAGTCGCTCGGACCCGCGACAAGGAGGCGATGCGTGCAGCACTCGCCGCGGCCGAGGTCCCCCAGCCGCGGTTCGTGGCGTTCGACGACCCGGAGCGCCTCCCCGAAAACCTCCCGTTCCCGTGGGTCGTGAAGCCGGTCGGTCTCTCGGCGAGTCGCGGCGTGATCCGTGCCGACGACGCGTCGGCTGCACGGGAGGCCGCTGCGTGGGCCCAGAAGATCGCCGGGGGCGGACGGCTGCTCGCCGAGGAGTTCGTCCCGGGCGACGAGGTGGCCGTCGAGGGCCTGCTCCAGGCGGGCGATCTCACCGTGCTCGCGGTCTTCGACAAGCCCGACCCACTCGACGGCCCCTACTTCGAGGAGACGATCTACGTCACCCCGTCGCGCCAGCCAGGCACCGTCCTCGAGGCAGTCGCCCGCGCGACGGCAGACGCGTGCGCCGCGATCGGGCTGGCGGAGGGCCCCGTCCACGCCGAGCTTCGGATCAACGACGGCCGCGTCGCGGTCATCGAAGTGGCAGCACGATCGATCGGTGGTCTGTGTGCGCGCTCCCTGCGATTCGGCGCCGGGATCAGCCTCGAAGAGGTGATCCTGCGCCATGCACTCGGGATGGAGGTCGACACCCTCGAACGTGAGGCTGGAGCGTCGGGGGTGATGATGGTGCCGATCCCGCACGCCGGAACGCTCGACGGCGTCGGCGGGCAGGACGGAGCGCTCGCCGTGCCCGGCATCGTCGGGCTCGAGATCACCATCCCGGCGGGCCGGACGGTGCAGCCCCTCCCCGAAGGCGACCGCTACCTCGGGTTCGTGTTCGCCCGCGCCGACACCCCGGCGGCCGTCGAGGCCGCCCTCCGCGCCGCCCACGCCACCCTCGACATCCAGATCACCCCGCCCCCATCTCTTTGACACGTCCACCGGACCTAGCCTTCAGGGTGTGAAGGTCCTCGTCGTCTCCTGCTACGAGCTCGGTCACCAGCCGCTCGCGGTCGCGACGGCCGCCGGTCATCTCCGGGCCGCGGGCCACGACGTGCGGGTGCGCGATCTGGCCCTCGAGGACTGGGACCCTGCGTTGGTCGACTGGGCCGACCGCATCGCGCTGTCGGTCCCGATGCACACGGCCATGCGGATCGCGCGGCGGGCGATCGCGACGATTCGGGCGCAGCGCACCGACGTCCCCGTCGCCGCGTTCGGTCTCTACGCATCGATGCTCGACGATGTCGCCGACCGGGTGCTCGTCGGCGAGACCGACGCCGCCCTCGTCGCGTGGGCCACCGGCGACGACACGTCCGGATCCGACGTCCTCCTCGGTCGCGATGCCGCCGCCCCCGATGCGCCGTTGCCGGCGCGCGACCTCCTCCCGGCCCTCGATCGGTACGCGCACCTCGCCTTCGGTGGCGACGAGCGGGTCGTCGGCTACGTCGAGGCCAGCCACGGGTGCGCCCATCGGTGCGAGCACTGCCCCGTCCCGGTCGTCTACGACGGCCGCATCCGCATCGTGGATGCCGACGCCGTCATCGCCGACGCCGCGCAGCAGATCGAGGCCGGTGCCCGCCACATCACGTTCGGCGACCCCGATTTCCTCAACGGGGTCCACCACTCCCGTCGTGTCGTGCGGGCGCTGCACGAGCGCTACCCCGACATCACGTTCGACTGCACCGTGAAGGTGGAGCACATCCTCCGCCACGACGACATCTGGGCCGAGATGGCCGACGCCGGGTGCTGGTTCGTCGTCTCGGCCTTCGAGTCCCTCGACCCCCGGACGCTGGAGATCCTCCAGAAGGGCCACACGGTTCCCGACATGGAGCGTGCGATCCAGGTGCTGCGGGAGCACGCCATCGAGATCCGTCCGACGTGGCTGCCGTTCACGCCGTGGACCACGCTGGAGCGCCTCCAGGTGCTGCTCGAGTTCGTCGCCGAGCACGACCTCGTCGGGAACGTAGACCCGGTCCAGTACACGATCCGGCTGCTCGTCCCCGCGGGGTCGCTGCTCCTGCGCCACCCGGCGTTCGCCGACGTCTTCGGCGCCTACGACCCGGACCGCGGGGCGCACCCGTGGCACAACCCCGATCCCGCGATCGACGAGCTCCAGGTCCGCCTCGCGGCACTCGTCGAGGGACGCCAGACCGCCGGCGACGACATCGCCACGATCTACAACGCGGTACGCAGGGAGTGCGGGC